>CAMAXG010000037.1 GCA_945862225.1 Thermoflexus hugenholtzii JAD2
TGCAGCGGTAGGGCAACGCCAGGGAAGAGAACGAGTTGTAGCGGGAAGAGCGGGATCAGTTTCGGCGCGTCGCCGTTCTGCTCCAGGTCAGTGGCTGCAGGCCGAGGCCTGTCCCGCCGAATCCGCCGTGCGGAAGCTGGAGCCGCAGCCGCAGCCGCCAACAGAGTTCGGATTCTCGACGGTGAAGCCGGCGCCCATCATCGCGTCAACGTAGTCGACGGTTGAGCCCTGAATCAGTGGCACGGCCTTCTCATCAACGTAGACGCGCACGCCGTTTGCCATGAAGACGCTGTCGCCAGGATTCTCAACATCGTCAAGCATCATGCCGTAGCGATACCCGCTGCAGCCGCCCGAAACGATATAGACGCGCAGGCCGATCAGTGGATTCGTCTCGCCCTTGGCAAGCTCGATCACCTTGGCGGCGGCGTTGTCGGTGAGGGCGAGAACGGGTGCTCCGGCTGGCGCCTCGTTGGCAACCTGTGGCTCCTGGTTCAACATCGCTCCTCCTTCGGCATCTGCCGCTGCTGTGACGGAGATTCTAGCGCGCCTACGCCTCCACGCGCTCCACCAGCATGGCGATCCCCTGGCCCACGCCTACGCACATGGCGGCGATCCCGTAGCGACCGCCGCTGCGGCGCAGTTCACGCACAAGCGTGGTCGCCATACGGGCACCAGATGCGCCAAGGGGGTGTCCGAGGGCGATGGCGCCGCCGTGCACATTCGTCTTCGCTGGGTCGAGCCCAAGCTCGGTGATGCAGGCGACCGCCTGGCTCGCGAACGCCTCGTTCAGCTCCACGCGATCGATGTCGGCGACGGTGAGGCCGGTGCGCTCCAGCAGTTTGCGAATCGCTGGGATCGGCCCTGCACCCATCACCGACGGATCAACACCGGCAACCGCCGTTGCAACGATCCGTGCGTACGGCTTCAAGCCGAGCGCTCGTGCGCGCTCCGACTCCACAACAAGGAGTGCGGCGGCGCCATCGTTGATGCCCGATGCGTTGCCAGCAGTGACCGTGCCGTCGGCGGCGAATGCGGGCTTCAGCTTGGCGAGTGCAGCGGCACTTGTATCGGGGCGTGGATGCTCATCGCGATCCACCACGATCGGCGCACCGGAGCGCTGGGGAATGGAGACGGGCACGATCTCTTCGGCAAAGATGCCGCTCGCGGTGGCGGCGGCCGCGCGCTGCTGTGAGGCGAGGGCGAGTTCGTCTTGTGCTTCGCGGCTGACGTGCCACTGATCGGCGACGCGCTCCGCCGTTTCGCCGAGCGAGATTGTTGGGTACTTCGCATGAAGTCGCGGGTTCACAAAGCGCCACCCGATGGTGGTGTCGACGAGTTCGCGATTGCCGCGCTCAAGGCCGCTCTCTGGCTTCAAGGTGACGAGTGGTGCGCGGCTCATGCTCTCCACGCCACCGGCCACGACCACTTCGGCATCACCAACCGCAATCGCGTTTGCTGCGGCGGCGAGCGCCTGCAAGCCAGAGCCGCAGAGTCGATTCACCGTTTGCCCAGGTACCTCAACGGGGTAGCCGGCAACGAGGAGCGCCATGCGCGCGACGTTGCGCTTGTCTTCGCCGGCCTGGTTAGCGCAGCCCAAGATCACATCGTTGATGTCGGCGGCGTTGATGCCGCTCCGAGCGACGACCGCTTCGAGCACCGTGGCGGCAAGGTCGTCGGGACGCACGCCCGAGAGCGCGCCGCCGTAGCGACCGAAGGGGGTGCGCAGCGCCTCAACGATCCAGGCCTCCTTCAGGGGGCGGCCCGGGGTGCTGCTCTGGGAGAGTGGTGCGCTACTGCTCATGGGCTCAGTCTACGCCCGCCCCTCGGCTAGGATGGAGCCATGAGCGAGACCCTCGTACCGATCGCCTCCGACCTCCCTCCGATCGCGACCAGCCTTACCCCTGGGCTCCCCACAGCGGCTGCCCTTTTTGACTTCGCCGCAGGCGCTGAGCGCCGCTTCCGCACCTTGCGCCTCCGCATTGAGGAGCGCGCTGTCACGGCCGCAGGTGAGAGCCTCGGATCCGTCGAGCTGCTGATGGACCGACCCCACGCCCGCGTCACCACCGTGCATCCACAGGGCGGCTACGAGGTCTGGATCACCGACGGCGCCGATGTGCGCGGCTACAACGCGGTGACCAACACCACGACGCGCCGACCACACCGCGCGGCACCCACCGGACTCGATGACCGCGGTCTTCCGCAGACTTCGCGCGTGCCGACCGATATGGGTCCGCTTCCGGGTAAGGGTTGGGCAACCACATTCGTGCGCCCAGGATCGTTCTGCAGCAGCGTCCTCGCTGGTGCCGTTCTCGGTGCCGTGCACGAGATAAGCGTTGCGGGTCGCATTGCGCTCACCATTGAGGCTGCAGCGCCGCGTGCCATTGCCCTTGATGGCGACCGCGCCGACTTCCGTTTCCGCGTCACCTTCGATCGACTCACCGGCGTCTTGCTTGGTGTTGAAGAGTTCCGCGGCGCACAACTTGTACGCAGCGCACTTTGCACCGCGTTTGAGGTTGATGCATCAATTCCCGCCAGCGCCTTTGATCTTGAGCTTCCTCCCGACGTCGTGACGCTCTACTGAGCGGCCGATGAGCGAAATCGTTGGCCAGGCACTGCTCGAGAAATCTGTTGCGCAGCTTGTTGCGGCAAGTGACAGCTCTGAGCACATTGCGAAACTGATTCCTGGATGCGATGGCCTACATCGCATTGATGCAGAGCACATGGAGGGCCGACTCGCGACGCAGGTTGCTGGCATTCCGATTGAGGCTGCGATCTCGATTCGTCGCACTGTTGAGGTGCTTGATGGTGGCGTGACTCGACTGCATCTACGACTAAAGGTGCGACCAGACATTGGCGGTCATGCGATTGTTGTTGCCCTCGTCGACTTGACCGAGGCGAGCGCGACCAGCAGCAACGCTTCGTGGCGAACCTCAACCGAGCTCGATCCAATGCTCGCCGTGATGGCGGGGCAGCGGGTGGACGAGTACTTGCGGACGTCGATTGATCACCTGATCGCGGGCCTCGCGAACTAGGCGTTCAGCGCCACCCAGATAGCGGCGAGCACGATCGACGCCAAGGCCGCAATCATCAGCACCCACCCGGCACGGAAAAGTGCGCGTCCGCGGCTGATCGGCCACCAGGCAACAACGGAGCGCGCAATGCGCAGCGCCGCTTCAGCCATGGCAATAAAGAGCGGAATGGAGCCAATGAGCAGCGGTACTTTCACGATGCCGTCACTCCACTTCGCGCCAAGGTTCAGCGCGCTGATCACGATCGTTCCGCAGATGAGTGCGACAACGCTGAGGTAGATGTAGCCGCCGCGCAGTGGTGTTGGATCAGACTCCGGAACAAATGCGGGGAGTCCGTCGTCGGCAATTGGCACAGGTTGGCGATCGAGCTTGATCATTCCTGGCTCGTAGCGCTCGTCAACAAGGACACCGCGCATCAGATCACCTGCGTCTGGCGCCTCCTCTTCGGCACCTGGGAGTGCGTGTGGCAGCGCCTCGGCGCCGTCAATCTGATCCGGCCGAACGATGCGTTGGCGCTCGTTGCTCATCGCCGAGCGAGCAGGAAGCCGACCACGGCGAGCACGATGCCGGCGACCCGCGTGGCGGTGACGGGAATCGCGGGCGCGCCGAGCAGGCCGAACCCGTCAATGGCGAGTGCGGCGCCGAGCGAGCCCAAGATGTAGATGAGGGTTGCCTCGGTCACGCCGAGCACCGGCACCGTGGTGGCGAATCCAGTCACGATCAGCGCGCCGAACAAGCCACCAGTGAGCAGGAGTGGCGGCACCTTGGTCGCCTCAACGAGCTGCAGCTTGCCGCTCAACAGCGCAACAACGAGCAGCACCGCGAGGCCACCAATAAACGAGACGACAGCTGCGCTCACCGGATCGGTGCGCCGCCCAAGTTCGGCATTCAAGATGGACTGCACCGACGAGCCAACACCGGCGGCGAAGATGAAGAGTGCCAAGGCGATGAACTGCATGCGTCCCCCTCTGCTGGATTGACCCGAGCTGCGAGCGGTCACTGACTACTCGCCTTGGGCGCGGGTGAATCCCTCTTCACTACCCCACACGCGGAGCTTCTCGAGGTGCACCCATGGGGCAACGCCCGCCACGCGAGCGGCAAGCGCCAAGAGTGTCTCGTCGGGCAAATCAGAACCGTCGGCGCGGGTCAGGAAGCGGGCGCGGAAGAGGCCGGTCGGATCAAACGCAGGGGCAGCATTCGGCCACACGACCGTCCCCTTGCTCTCGATCATCTTGAGGGTGAGCTCCTGCCCTGCGAGGGCGGAGAGCTTGGCGCCAAGTTCTGCTGGCGCCATGAGTGACTGCAGGAAGAGATCGAGGCCAACGACGCGGGCGTGGCCCACTTCGCGCTCGCGCGCTTCGCCGCTGGTCCAGCGTGCATGAGGCTTCACATCAACTGGTCGTGGGCGGCTCGCTGCGGCGGGAACCGTTGTTGGGCGCTTGCCGAGGCTCTCAATGACGGCATCAGCAAAACCGCTCGTGCTCGTTGCCGCTTCAACATCGCCACCCTGCTGGCGCACCACGTCTTGCGGCAGCGCCTTGCCAGCCTCGAGCGTTGCAAGAACAGCGTCCTCGACAACATCGGCGAGATCGGTCTCACCCAGGTGGCGCAACATCATCGTCGACGAAAGGATCAGCGCCGTTGGATTGATCACGTTCTTGCCGGCGTACTTCGGTGCGGAGCCGTGCACCGCCTCGAAGATTGCCACGCCGTCACCGTAGTTCGCGCTCGACGCAAAGCCGAGTCCACCAACGAGGCCCGATGCAAGATCGCTAATGATGTCGCCGTGCAGATTGGTGGCAACCACCACATCGAACTGCGCCGGGTCTTTCACCATCTGGTGCGCAACGTTATCAATGATCAAGTGATTCGCCTCTAGTGACGAATACTCTTTGCTGAGATCTTCGCCAATCTGTTTGAAGAGCCCTTCAGTGAATTTGAGAATGTTCGCCTTGCTCGCGGTGGTGACCTTGTGCCGACCTTCGCGTAGCGCAAGCTCGTAGGCGAAGCGAATGATCTTCTCGGAGCCGGTGCGGCTAATGAGCTTTACGGCTTGTGCGACATCGTGTGTCTGCAAATGTTCAATGCCGGCGTAGAGATCTTCGACGTTCTCGCGCACGATGACCATGTTGATCCCTTCGCCCTTGTAGCGCGTTGGCACACCTGGCAGCTCGCGCGCAGGTCGAACGTTGGCGTACGTTTCAAAGAGTTTGCGCAGCGTGACGTTCGCGCTCTTCTCGCCGAAGCCGACCGGCGTCTCAAGTGGCCCCTTCAGTGCGACGCGTGTGCGTTCGATGCTGTCGCGGGTCGCCTTTGGCACACCGGAGGTGTCGCCTTTCTTGAAGACCTCGGCACCCGCCTCGGCCTCCTCCCAGTCGAAGACCACGCCCGCCGTTGCGGCGGCGGCGTCGAGGACGCGCTTGGTGGCGAGGGCGACCTCAGGGCCGACCCCGTCGCCAGGGATCAAGGTGATGGCGTGGCGTCGTGGGGTGGTCATGGGCTCAGGATAGCGGGGTTAGCGTGAGGCGCTGGGGGCGACGATCGGCAGGTTCACATAGCCGCGGAACTGGAAGCCGGGGCGGCGCACTCCGCCTGGAAGGAGCGTGATCTCGGGGAGTGCCTCGGCCAACGCGCCAAAGAGAAGCTCGAGTTCGAGCCGTGCCAGCGGCGCACCGATGCAGAAGTGAATGCCACCGCCGAACGAGAGGTGTGAGGTCTCGCCGCGCTCAATGCGGAAGGCGTCGGGGTTCTCGTACTTCTCGGGATCGCGATTCGAGGAGCCGATCATCAGGCCCACCTTCGAGCCGCGCGGGATCGGCACACCACGAACCTCGAAACCGTCGTCGAGCACCCAGCGTTGAAAGAACTGCAGCGGCGGATCCCAGCGCAGGATCTCTTCGATCGCGCTTTTCATGGGCACTGCTCCAGTGCGCAGCAGCTGCCACTGGTCCGGATGTGCAGCAAACGCCGCCACCCCATTAGAGGCGGCGTTGACCGACGCCTCGTGACCGGCCATCAGGAGCACCATTACGGTGGAGATCACCTGCTCGTCGCTCAGATGCTCACCATCGACGGTTGCGTCGATGAGGCCGGTGAGCAGGTCGTCGGCTGGCTGGCGGCGACGGGCACGAATCAGATCGGCGGTGAACGCAGAGAATTCGCGCACCGCAAGGTTGGCGCGATCCTTTACCGCGTCCGACGGCGATGGCTCATACATCGAGACCACGTCGTGAGAGAGGGCGAGGATGCGCATGCGGTCGGGCTCGGGGACGCCGATCAACTCACAGATGATCGTCAGTGAGAGTGGCTCGGCCAGGTCCTGCACCAGGTCGAGGCTCCCGCGCTCACGTGCGGCCGCGATACGCTCGCTGATGAGGCGGCTCGCCGGTCCGCGCTGCGCCTCAATAGAGCGAGGGGTGAAGGCGGTGGTGACGAGGCGACGCAGCTTGGTGTGATCGGGTGGCTCGAGGGCGATCATGTCCCAGCGCTCGAAGGCCTTGAAGTCGGCGTAGCGGTCGTCGCGCCACGGCTGCAGGTCGGCCTTGTCGCGGATGAACTCTTCAGGCGTGTAGCGCTGCGAGAAGTCGGAGCCGAGGCGCTTATCGCGCCACGCGGCGTGCACGTCGGCATGGCGGGTGATGAAGTGGATCCCACTCTGTGGCGAGTGCCAGACAGGGCCATGCTCCCGCAGGCGGGCGTAGGAGGGGAAGGGATCGAGCGCGGTGGCTGGATCGGTTGGGTCGAAGAGGAGGGCTGAGTCCGCCATGGGGTTACGCCCCGGCGGCGCGGTCTCGTGCGATCAGCAGACGCAGGCCGTGGACGGCCGTGTCGATCACTGGATCAATGGAGAAGTTCTTCATCGATGCCTGTGACTCCTCATGCGTCATCGAGGGACTCCCCACGCAGACCATGATGCCGCCCGCACGTGCGCGCAGAGTTGCCGCAACGATGAAGAGGGTGGCCGACTCCATCTCAGAGCTGATCGCACCACCGCCGATCCACGCCTTCCATCGTCGTGCGAGGTCGTCAGCCACCGGCATGCGACCTGGCTCAACCTCGCCGTAGAAGGAATCCTTCGACTGCGCCACGCCCACGCGGTGGCGCACGTTGCGCTCGCGCGCCGCATCACGCATCGCCAAAACGACGTCGAGGTCGGCAACGGCAGGGAACTCCATCGGCAGATAATGGCTGCTTGTCCCCTCGTCGCGAATCGCGCCGCTGATCACGGCCAGGTCGCCGGTCTGCATCCCTGGCTGCATGCCGCCCGAGGTCCCGACACGGATAAAGGTGTCGGCGCCAATGGCGTGCAGCTCTTCGGCGGCAATCGCCGTTGAGGGGCAGCCGATCCCGGTGGAGGTGCAGGCGACAGGCACGCCATCAAGTTCACCGACCCAGGTGGTGTATTCACGCTTCTGTGCCACGAAGCGCGGGTTATCAAATCGCTTCGCAATCACCTCGACTCGACCAGGGTCACCCGGCAGCAGCACGTAGCGACCAACGTCGCCCTTCTTTAGGCCGAGATGGTGAACGGTGCCGTCTGGCTCAAAGATTGCCATCAGCGCCTACGAACTGATCATCGCGCGAATCGCAACGACAATCACACCAAAGAAGACCAAGATGCCAAATCCAAACATTAGTATGGCTACGATCGGGGCAAACACCAGCGGTGTCGAGCCGGTCTGACCCCAATTCTGCAGACCGTAGATCGTGAGCCCAATCATCACAACGATTCCCAGCAGGCCAACGAACAAATCGAATGGACCACTTGGAACTCGGCGGTACGATGTTTTTACCCCCTTCGATCCGAAGGCGCGTGACTCTAGGCTGATCGCCAGCTGCTGCACGCGCTCTACCGCGCCAGCAGCGACCGGAACGAACGATGGCACGATGGAGCCGAAGCCGGTTCCCTTCATGCCGCGCGAGCGTTGAGCGGCAAGCACAAGCTGTACCTCACGCTGAAGTACTGGCACAAGCTGCAGTGTCATAGAGATCATGAAGTTGATTAGGTATGGCACGCGCATTCGTGCGAGCGACGCGAAGAGGTCTGATGGGTGTGTTGAGAGAATCAATCCAAACGCGAGGATTTGGAACGATGCGACGCGGAGCATCAGTGAGATCGCATGCGAGAGACCTTCGCCATAAATCTTTAGTGGCCCGAAGAAGATTTCTTGCTCGCACGAGGAGCCGCAAAGAACTGGCGAAAGTCCTTGGATCACGATGATGGAGGCGGTGATTGGTGTGAAGAGAACCAAGACACGAAGGAGTGGCTTGATGATCTTCGCGCTCACCGCGACCGCCAAGCCAAAGAGCAGCAGCCCAAAGAGCGGCAGTGGTTGGTAAGTAGTGAAGCAGAAGATTCCGGCAGGAATCAGCCAGGCAAACTTTGCGACCGGGTCAAGTCGGTGCATCCATGAGGTGCCTCGAACGTGGGTGACCGAAACGCTTGGTCCGTACATCAGGCAACTCCCTTCGCGCCAAGCTCTTTGGCGAGTTCGTCAACACTGAGCGCTGCGGGTTTACCCTTGCGCCCCTTCAGTTGCAGCGAAATCTGCGTGACCTGTGGTGGAACGATGTGGGTGCGCGTCATCACTTCAGTGTTGCCGAAGACCTCGCGCGCAGTGCCGTCAGCAATGATCTTCGCGTTCCACATCACGATCATGCGCTCGCTCACGTCGGCGAGGAGCGGCATGTCGTGCGAAACACAGATCACCGTTGAGCCTTGCTTCGTCAGTCGGTGAATCAGGCCGTTGATCACCTTCGTCGTCTGATGATCTTGGCCGGTGGTCGGCTCATCGAGCACGAAGACCTTTGGTCCCATGGTGAACACAGAGGCGATGCCCACAAGCTTGCGCAGCGGGAAGCTGAGGCGGTACGGATGCATCTCGCCGTACTGCTTGATGTCGAAGAAGGCGAGCGCCTCTTCAACTCGGCGCTCCACCTCATCCGGCGGAAGGCCTAGGTTGGTTGGCCCGAAGGCAAGCTCTGCGCGCACATTCGTCGCGAACAGCTGGTGGTTCGGGTTCTGGAAGACGTAGCCAACCGTCGAGGACATCTGCTGAACGGTGTTGCTCGCCGTATCTTTCCCGTCGACCACAATGCTCCCCGAGGTCGGCTTCAAAAGCCCATTCAGGAGTTTGGTGAGCGTGGTCTTACCGGAGCCGTTCTGGCCGACAATGCCGACCGCCTGGCCCTCTGGGATCTCAAGGCTGACGCCGTCAAGCGCCAAGACTGCACCGTTGGCGTACACGTAGCGTGCGTCGGTGACCTTGATGATTGGGCTGCTCATGCGCGGGCCTCCAGCCATGTAATGGCCTCGCCGGTCGTGACTGGTAGATCCTTTGCGCCAGACTTTGAGAGGGCAATTGCCAGGTCGGTCGCCTGCGGCACGCGGATGCCAATCTTGGCGAGTTCGTCGCCGCGCGAGAAGACCTCCGTCGGCGTGCCGATCATGACGATCTTCCCTTCGTTCAACACCACGATGCGATCTGCGTACGCAGCGAGCACTTCGGATTCGTGTTCCGCAACGATGACGGTAAGGCCCTCTTCGCGGTTGAGCTTTCGCGCCAGTTCAAAGACCTCCTCTTTGCCAATCGGATCAAGGTTTGATGTTGGCTCATCCATGAAAAGAATTTTCGGCTGCATCGCAAGTACTGATGCGATGGCGAGTCGTTGCTGCTGGCCGCCGGAGAGCCCCATCGGTGATCGTTCTTCAAAGCCGGCAAGCCCAACGGTCGTCAGGGCTGCGCTTACGCGTGGCGGCATCTCCGGATTTGGCACACCAAGATTCTCAAGCCCAAGCGCTACCTCTTCGGCGGCGCTGACCTGACTCATTTGGAACTCAGGGTTGTCAAATACGATGCCAACGGTGCGGGCCATTTCACGCACCGGAGTGGTGGAGGTATCGAGGCCCTCAACGGTCACCTGGCCTTCGTAGATTCCCATGGTGCTTTGAGGGACGATGCCGTTGATTGAAAGGCCGAGCGTCGTCTTGCCCGCGCCATTGAGCCCCATGATGCCGAGGTACTCGCCGCGCCTGATCTCGAGATTGATGTTGCTGAGCGCGGGGCGTTCGCCACTGGAGTAGGTGAAGCTCAGATTTTCAATCTTGATGGCGACGTCTCCAGGCAATGGATCCTCCTACGCTACGTGGTTCATCGTACTGGGCTTAGTGGTAAGCGAACCGCCCGACCGCACCCTGCGGTGCGATCGGGCGGCTGTCGCGCAACGCTGCGCGACGATGCAAAAACTCAGTCCTTCGCGCGAATGACTGCTACGCCCGCGCCGAGCGTAAAGAGGCCAGCCAACACATTCATTGCTGCAAGTGTTGGAAAGGCCTGGTCAGGGGCGTCAATTTTGATGCTGCCAACCGCGAACGGAAGGACAAGCATGAACACGCCCATTGCCAAGACGCCGACTGCTGCGGCCTCTCGAGGCCCGACTGTTGCTGGGCCAGAATTCTTTGCCATGATGATCCTCCTTAAGCGGCAGCGCTTGCCTGCTGAATTGCGATCAGCAGGAAGGCGATACCAACGGCAAGACCAATGAAGACGTACTTGAGCACGCCATTCTGGTCAGTCTTCGGGAGACCAACGCCAGCCGTAAGGCCAGACGGAAGCGCCTGAAGAATTGCCAAGCCAACGAACGTTGCGATGAGCTTGTCAGCGAACGAGCCTGGAAGGCCGCCGATGAACGAAGCCTGAAGGGTGCCCAAGCCAGCAGCGCTAATCGCTGCGACGAGCGCATCCGACGAGTGCCCAGTGGCACCACCGAAGACGAACGTAATGATCGGTGCAGCCATCGCCTGAACGGCGATACCACAGACCGCGCCCACGACGATGAGTCCTGGAAGCGACTTGCCGAGTCCAAAGCTTCTGATGCCGTAGCCCCAGACGAGGGCGCCTACGACGTTGCAGAGAGCAAATGGAATACCAACCGGGCCGTTAATCAACGAGCCAGCGGTGTTCGTAATGATTCCTGTGAGGGCGCCCCACCATGGGCCGAGCGCGACCGCCACGACCATGGTTCCGATCATGTCGAGGAAGATCGGCACCTTCACGATGCTAATAATGAATCCGCCGACGATGTTGAGGGCCGCCATTACTGGCACAAGGACCGCAACATACGAGAGCGGGATTCGCTGGGCGGCGCGTGCCGCTGCTGCTCCTGACATCTC
>CAMAXG010000038.1 GCA_945862225.1 Thermoflexus hugenholtzii JAD2
AGCGAACGAATCCCGATAGGGGCGCGCAGTTGTGCGTCGGCCGCAGCGAAGGCGCGCTGCGCTTCGGCGGCAGGGATCAGGTCGCCACCGAGGCCGAGGGCAATGAACTGGTTCGGTCGTAACGCAAGGTCATCACCCTCAGGCCCGTCGACCACATCGGCAAGCCACGGCACCTCGGTACGAATGAATCGCGCACGGAAGCTCGTACGGACGCGATCGCCGAACTGATCCAGATCTGCAGCAGCGCGAGCAGCATCAGGAGCCCCCGCGCCGATCGCTGGATCTCGCAGCCAGGCACTAACGCTGCGGAGTGCGCGGTACCACAGCGCCGAGATCTCAATCGGCTTGCCGCGGCGGGGTGTGACCACCCAGTCGTCGAGCTTCGCATCCATCCAGGTGAGTTGGCGACCCTCGGCCGATCCCACGATGAGTCCATCGCTATCAGCGCCGATCCCAAAGTCGGTGCCGTCGCGGTAGGCGGAGATGATGCTCAGAAGGGTTGGTAGCAGTTCGGCACCAAGCACGCGATCGCCCGTCTCCCACACGTGTGCCCGTGCCGCCTCGATATACCAGAGCGGCGCATCAATCGTGTGGTACTCGGGCATCTCATCGACGCGATCGGGGAAGTTGTTTGGCAGCAGCCCTCGGCGAACCCACGGGGCAAACGAGCGCAGCACCGTGGCGCCAATCTCTGGTCGGCCCGTTGCCAGCGTCAAACCGCGCAGGGCGATCGCCGTGTCGCGCCCCCAGTCGTTGAACCAGGGGTAGCCCGCGATCACCGACCAGCCGAGTGGTGCCGCAGGATCCGCTGGCCCGGGCTTGGCGGGAATGCGTCGTCGCACGAGGAAGTCATCAGCGGCAAGAACCAGTGCTTGCATCTCTCCGCTCGCAGCGATCGCCGCATCGGCACCGTCACCAACCGACTGCGCACGGGCGAGCAGATCGCGATCGCGCGCCTCACTCTCGGCGAGAAGCGCCGCCCCGCCACCGCTCGCCATCGCGGCGAGGATCTCAGCCGGCGGGCGACCGATGCCGCCGCCCTCTGTGGCGACCAGAAGCGAAGCGCTCTCGCCAGGCTCAAGCCGAACGCTCCAGCGCAGCGGAACGGCGTAGTCCGATCGGTCCGCCTCAACGCGAGCTGCATCGTGCCGATGGAAGAGGCCACGAATCACCCCAGCGTCGGGGGAGAGTGCGCCGCCGTCGCAGCGGATCTGCACCTCGGGCCACGCGGAGCCCATTCGCCACGAACCCTGCTGCGCACTCTCAACTACGTTCGACTCCGCGCACGTTAGGTCGCCAACCATCGCATCGTGGTGGTCGTGCGCAGTTGCGGTGAGACGGAGCAGTAGATCGACGCCAGATGTGGCTGCAGCGTCGATGCTCAGCGAAAGCAGTACGGCATTCGCGCCATTGACCGCGGTGTGTCGCTCGGTCAGCGCACCAACGGTGAGCCCCCATCGCTTGGTGACACCTCCGACGCCGACCGACACCTCGGAGAGTGGCGCACCGAGTTGCGGCGAGAAGTGACCTGGCTCCATCTCAAAGCTAAAGAGCGGCAACCAGTCACCATCGGTACGAGCCCAGAGCATCGGTGGACCGGCCAGCACCGTGCGCGCGACCGGGGGCTGCAGCGCCGCAACGAGGAGTCCGTGATAGCGACGACCTGGCGCGCCGAGCGGGGAGAGCGCGGTATAGCCGCCGAGGCCGTTGCCGATCAGGAGTTCGCGATCCTGCGCGCGATCAAGATCGCCGAGATCTGTTATTAAGTGGGTGGTGCTCATGGCGCTCGCGCGCTCCGGGGGTTAGGAGATCTTCTTGATGGTGTAGTTGATTTCGTTGCCGTTCGGCAGGGTAACGACGACCTTGTCGCCAACCTTGCGACCGATCAGCGCCTTGCCGAGTGGGCTCTCGTTGGAGATCTTTGGTGGCTCGCCGCTTGGGTCGGCCTCTGTGGACCCTACGATCAGGTAGTCGTGGCTCTTGCGCTCGGCGGTCACGGTGACAGTGGAGCCGAGGGCAACCTCATCAGTGCTGGCATGCTCGTCGATGATTTCGGCGTTGCGCAGCTTCTCTTCGATCTCCAAGACCTTCCCCTCGATGAACGACTGCTCGTTCCGGGCGATCTCGTAGTCGGCATTTTCGCGCAGGTCGCCAAGCTCCTTCGCCGCCTTGATGCGCGCGATGACCGCTGGGCGCTGTGAATGGATCAGGTCATGCAGCTCGGCCTCGAGCGCAGCCTTCCCAGATTCTGTGAGGTAGACAGGTCCAACCATGCGGGGGAGTCTAGCCGTTCGCCGTCCCCGTGGCGCCCCCCTGCCGAATTGCGAGGGCCAGGACCGTGCTCAGCACGAGCATGGCGACCTGCGGCGCAAGGGGGCCCCCAGCCAGGATCAGGAGCACGGAGAGCCCTACGCTCACGAGCACCTGGGCTCGGGGAGGGCGGTTGCCAGTGGCGGAGCGCAGGACGATCAAGCCGAGCACCAGCAGATCGAGCGCCCCCAGGGCGATCGTTGCGAACGAGGCGTAGGCAACGAGGCGGTCGTAGCCCCCTTCGGCGGGGAGTGCCCCGCCAAGGAGGCCGTAGGTGAGTGCCCCAGAGGCGATGAGGCCGACGCCGCGGACGAATTCAGCGGCAGCCAGCGCGGCGTAGGTCACAAGCACCGATCCCTTCAACATGCAGAGGAGCGTAGCGCGAACGCGGCAGGGGTAGCGGCAAGGACGCATACTCCACCTATGAGTACAAGGCTGCAACCCGAATCTTCTCGTACCTCTCTGAAGCTTGACGTGATTTTCGCCTCACTTCTGCTGAATGCAGGTACCCTCCTCGCCCTTGTGACGTGGATTACGGCGGACCGACTTGACCGCTGGTCATGGATCAGCAACGAGCAACTGCGGACAGTGGTCTCCATCGCTGCTGTCGGCGTGCCGGTCACGATCGTTGCGATCCTTGCCCGTAGGCTGAGCGAACGACTCTCGGTTGACCTCGGCACGGGAACGCTCCTGGCACTAATCGCACCACTCAGTGCCATGTTCACGACCGCGGCGGTCTTGCATTCGGCACTACCTTGGAACACCGAGGATGGAAATCGCCTTCTGCATCTTCTAATCAATTGCGGCACGATCTTCTTTCTTGCTCGCATCTTTGCTCGCCGTGCGCGACGAAGTCCAGATTGGATAAGCATTACAGGGACAATCTTCGCCGTTGGGCTGCTCCCTCTCGGATTGGCGTCACTCGTGGTTGAGACCTTTGTTGCGTGGGCCACTGCATCCCTTACTAGTGGGCCACTTGGTGAAGTTCCATTGATTATCGTTGCTTTCGTCGCCCTGTATTTGGCCGTATTGTTGCCGTCGCTCTTCCTCGGGCGAGCGCTTCTTAAGGTTGAGTCGGCGCGATATCGCCCCAATGAACGCCGCTTTGCTGAAGTCTTCGCAGCATTTGGTGTCGGTTCACTCGCCGCAACCGTGGTGCCGCTTGCGACCACTCGACTCTACGACTCGCTGCAAACCTGCACGAACGAGTATGTCTGCACCCGCCCACCAGGTGAGTGGGTCGTGATCGGCCTCCTTACCGGCCTCACCGCCTGGCGGCTGATTCGTGGCGCCGAAGGGGCCAAGCAGCCGCTCCTCTGGATCGGCGCGCTCCCACCTGTGATCGCGACTGCGATCGCAATCAACTGGTATCTCCCCGACCAGCTGGGCGGCCTTCCCGTCGCGGGAGCCCTGATTGCCCTTGGCGGCCTGCTGCTACTTCGACGCGCTACGATGACAACAGCGCCGCGCTCGCGGCGCGCAGCTAAACGGAGGTAGAACCCCATGAGCGACGCGAAGAAGATCATCCTGTACGGCGCGGACTGGTGCAGCGATTGCACGCGATCCAAGGGCTACCTCGATGCACACCAGGTTCCCTATACCTACGTTGATGTAGATGCTGACGCGGCTGCCAAGGAGATGATTGAGACGCTGACCGGCGCCAAGTCGATCCCCGTGATCATCTTCGAAGATGGCTCGTACCTGATCGAGCCATCCAACGCGGAGCTCGGCGCGAAGGCGGGCGTCCCCCAGAGCTAGCGCGCGGCGAGCGGTAGCTCGTCGAGGCTCGCCAACACCACGTCGGCAATTTCTGCAGCGCCCGTTGATGACGGCGCGCCAGGGAGCGGCACGACGACGACACTCATCCCCGCCGCCTTACCAGCGCGCGCGCCCGCCAGCGAATCTTCAATGGCGAGCGAGCGCTCGGGGGTGATGCTGATGCGGCGGCACGCCTCGAGGTAGACGTCGGGGAGCGGCTTGCCGCCGGCGACCTCGTCGCAGCTTACGTAGGTCTGCACGACGTCGGCGAGCCCGAGGATCTCAATCAGCGTGGCGATGATGCTGCGCGGGCTCCCCGACGCAATCGCAATGGGTCCGCGCGCCGCGGCGCGGCGAACGGCGGCAACCCCAGCGGGAATCACCTGCACGCGCCCGGAGCGATAGAGCGACTCAAGGTGATTGATGGTGCGCGTCGCAATCTCGTTGGCATCCGGATGACCGAGGATCTCCGCCATGGCCCCGCCCCACTGTTGGGTGTTCGCTCCGTAGAAGCGGTGGAAGTCCTCTTCGACCAGGCGACCACCTACTTCGGCGGCAATGGCGAAGCGTGCCTCGGCCCAGAGCGGCTCGGTATCGCAGAGCACGCCATCCAAATCGAAGACGACCCCGTCGGGGTTCAACACGTACGGCGGAAGGGTCTGATCTGCAGGCATAGGCGCAAGGGTAGCGGGGCGCGTACCCTACGCGCATGAGTCCTGTTGTCCGAGAAGAGCCGAGCGCCTGGGGGGCACGCCTGCGCGCGGCCGCCGCTGCGGGTGAACTCTCCGACCTCCCCTTTGTGCAACAGCCGGCCTGGGCCGCATCGAAAGCGCTCACCGGCTGGGAGTCGGTGCGTCTCGTGGCGCAGGACGGCGCTGCATGGGCGGGCGCGCAACTCCTGTTGCAGCGACTCCCTGCCGGGCTCGGCCGCATTGCCTACGCGCCGCGCGGCCCGATCGTTGTTGCGCCGCACGCGGAGCAGGCCGCGACACTGCGCGCCGAACTGCTGCGCGGACTCTCTGAGCTGCGCCGCGACGGCGTCACGCTGGTGCGCCTTGAACCGGGAGCCAGCGCACCGCTCCCCGATGAGGCCGACCAGGTCAACCCTGCCGATGATCTCAGCGCCGACCTTCGTGCGCCGTGGCTCGCTGCAGCAACCACCGCACGTATCGCGCTGCATCGCGCACGACCGGTGCAGCCATCAACCAGTCGACGTATTGATCTCGCCGCTGGCATGGAGACCGTACGCGCCGCCTGGCGCAGCAAGTGGCGACAGTACGCGCGCCATGCCACGGAGTCGGGCGTGACCGTGCGCGCCGTTGGTGCCGACGGCGCCGATGCCCTCTACACCGCGATGACCTCGATCTCGGGGCGTACCGGCGTGAAGACGCGCAGCAGTGCCGCATTCGCGCACATCGTCAGTGCCTTCAACGGTGAGGCGGAGATCCTCATCGCCGAATCACCGTCGGGCGAAACGCTCGGTGCCCTTCTCGTCATCACCACGCCAACAACAACGACCGAACTCTTCGGCGGCGCAACAAATTCGGGCAACGAGCTCCGCGCGCCATACGCGCTGAAGGTCACAGCGATGGAGCGTGCCGTGGCGCGAGGGAGCGCCACCTACGACATGTGGGGGATCTCAACGTCAGGCATCGCGCACTTCAAGGCTGGTTGGGGCGGAGCGCCGGTTGTTTACCCAGGGGCGCTCGATGTGGATCTCGATCCGATCCGTGGGCCGCTCGTGCGGCTTGCGCTACGACTGCGCGGATTCGGCGCGTAGCACCGGAGGGCGAGCCGTTCGGCTCGCCACCAGGGTGAGCAGGCCATTGGCCAGCACCAGACCCCAGATCAACTGCGGTGCTCCCGTCACGAGGAGACCAAAGGCTCCAATAGCGCTAAGGACCACTCCAAAGAGGAGTACGGCGCGATTCGAGCGGCGCGACCAGAGTGCGCGTGCAACCCAGAGCGGGGCGGCCCCTGCCAGCCCAAGCGCAACTACAGCAACCATCAACACGGCGAGAATCTGTCGTACCCATGCGCCGAACTCTGGGAGGTTGTTCTGCTCAGCGAGGGTGGTGAGGATCACGGCGACATCGATCTGGAACGTTTCAAAGAGCGTCTCAACGTCGGCCCCGAGCTCGGTAGTGATCTGCGCGCCAAGCGAGACCCAGGTCTGATCCGCGATGTCAGCGGCGGCAACAGCGATGGCGACGAGACCGAGTACACCCGCAGCAATCAGCGCGACCCCCAACAGCCCGTTGCTGATCGTTGCTGCAATCTGCACGATCCCGCGAGGAGACTCTTTCGGCTCATCCAACATGTAGCTCACTCACCCCCCTTATACGGATAGGTGATCCAGCCATCGGCGAGCGCCGCGAAGAAGTCGGGGGCACCAGGCACTTCGCTCTTGCCAGGCTTGTGATGAACGACGGCGGTGCGCACGGTTGCGCCCGCAGCACGGGCTCGCTCCGCCACCAGGGCGAGGGTGCGGCCGCTCTCCCACACCTCATCGACGATCAGGATCGAGCGCCCCTTCAGTGACTCATCGGACGGCATGCGCGTAATGGTCGGCTCTGGCCGCCGACCGGCGGCATCGTAGTGTTCGGCGACGGCGATGAGCAGATCGCGAATGCCGAGCCGATAGGCGAGCATCGCACCAGGCACGAGGCCACCGCGGCTAATCGCGAGGATCGCATCGGGGCGCTGCGCTTCGGGCAGTACCTGAATCTGCACCGCGAGCGCCTCAACATGCCCGTTGAGCTCCTCCCATGTCAGGACGAGCGTCTCGGTGCTCACCTCAGCGGACGTGGTCAAGCGCCTGGCTGAAGTCGGCGATGATGTCGTTCACGGATTCAATACCGATGCTGATACGGAAGATTCCGCCGCGCTTTGGCATTGGGTAGACGAGTGTGTCGACCTCGCCGAGGCTCACACCCACCGCGCACATCTGCACGTGATCGCTGAAGGCGCGCATGGCATCGAGCGGATCAACGCCGGCTGCGGCGCGTGGCTTAAAGGAGAGCATGCCACCCCAACCGTTCTTGAGAAGTCGATCGGCGACCGCACGGTCTGGGTGTGAGGCAAGGCTTGGGTGACGCACCCACTCGACCTTCTCGTGCCCTTCAAGGAAGGCGGCCACAGCTGAGCCATTCGCGGATGCTCGCTCCATGCGCAGCGGAAGGGTGCGCGCACCGCGCGCGATCAGCCAGGAGTTGAATGGCGACGCCGCGCCGCCGAGAAGATCGGTCTGCCGGCGAATCGGATTCACGAGCGCCTTGGATCCGGCGGCAACACCGCCGAGCGCATCGCCGTGTCCCGAGACCCACTTGGTGGTGGTCTGCAACACCAGGTCAGCACCATGCTCCAGCGGTCGCAGCAGCACGGGACTCAAGAAGGTGTTGTCGACGACGAGGAGTGCGCCGCCGGTGTGGGCGATCTTGGCAATGGCCGGGATGTCGGTGATCCTCATCCATGGATTCGAGAGGCCCTCGCAGAAGATGATCTTGGTGTTCGACTTCATTGCCGCCTGCACCGCCGCGTGATCGGTAATCGGCACCGGCGTCACCTCAATGCCGCGCGATGGGAAGTCTTCGGCGAAGAGGATCTGACTGATGATGAAGAGGTCGTCGGCGACGATTAGGTGATCGCCCGACTTCAGGTGGGCGAGTAGCCCCGCGGCGATCGCCGACATTCCTGACGCCGAAGCGATCGCGCTCTCGGCACCTTCGAGTGCGGCGAGCTTCTCTTCGAGCGCAGCGGTAGTGGGGTTGTTAGTGCGCGTGTAGAAGTACTTATTCGGCTCCCAGGCGAGCGCCCCGTCGACTGCCGACTCCTTCTCGTCGGCCGTCTCAAAGGTGAAGGTCGCCGTCTGATAGATAGGGAGATTGTGGGCACGGGTCGTGGGGTCAGCGCTCTCACCGGCGTGAACCGCCAGGGTGTCGAGCGATGCGTTCTTGAGGGGCTTCTTGCCGTCTTTCGCCATGGCGAGAGTGTAGGGGCTGGAGCGGGAGACGAGGTTCGAACTCGCGACCTTCTGCTTGGGAAGCAGACGCTCTACCAACTGAGCTACTCCCGCGTGGGGGGCTGAGGATAGCGCATGGGGAGCGCGGGAGGCTACGCTCTGGGCATGGAGTTTGAGCACCGCTGGCTCGGGAGAATCGGCTACGACGAGGCGCACGCCCTGCAGCGAGCGCTGCTGACCGAGCGTGCCGAAGGTCGCGGTCGCGACACCCTCCTTACCTTGGAGCACGATCCCGTGATGACCCTTGGGCGCAATGCCGACCCGAGTCATCTGCTCCTCTCTGAAGCTGACTATGCAGCGCGCGGCATTGACGTGCGACATGTAGAGCGCGGTGGCGAGGTGACCTACCACGGCCCGGGGCACCTGGTGATGTATCCGATCGTGGCGCTGCGCGAGAACGGCATCTCGCTGCGTTCGCACATTCGTGCACTCGAGGCGGCGCTGATTGCCGCGTGTGCAGCGTTCGGTATTGCGGCGGAGCGCCGTGATGGGGCGCCCGGTTGCTGGGTGGGCGAGCGAAAGATCGGTGCGGTCGGCGTGCGCGTAGAGCGTGGCGTTGCCTGGCACGGACTTGCCCTGAATGTTGGGCGAGACCTTGCACCGTTTGATCTCATCAATCCGTGTGGCCACGCTGGTGTCGTCTCAACGTCGATTGCCCTGGAGCAAGATTGGGCGGCGACGGCACGCGGCGAGCGCGATCTGATTGGTGCAGCTACACCAGATCTTCGGAGCGTGGCGGATCTCGTTGCCGCGGCGTACGAGAGCGAACTTGCCGCGTACGGCACGAGCGCTAGCGTTCATGTGAACAGCGCAGTTCCTGCAGCTGCCGGGGGTTCACGATGAGCGGTGGGATCTGGGAGCTGCGTCGCGATGAGATCACCGGCTGGTGGTCGGCAACCGTGGTGGACCGCGAGTTTGAGCCGCAACGATTCCACGAAGCGCGGACGTCGGGTGCTCGAGAAGAGGAGTGCGCTAACTGTGCGCAAGCCGATGCGTCGACGGTAACGCGACGCGTGCTGCGCCAGGGCGCGTTCCACTCTGTTGGCACACGCGCGGATGCTGCCGCTGGTGAATCTGGGTTTCTCACGCTCAGCGATGTGGATCGCGCGGGCTCGTGGTCGACGCTGATTGCACCAGGTCGCGAACACGGCGAGCTTGACGAGGTACCCGTGGCCGTGGTGTCGGCATTCTTGATGGCAATCCGCGATCACCTACGCAGCGCGCGCGACTTAGGTGCGACTGCCTACATTCAATATGTGCGCAACGCTGGGGGTCAGGCGGGGGCGATGACCGATCACCTCTGCTTTGAGGCCTACGAACTGCCGCAGGTGCCACACCGACTCGCCGAAGAGATTGGTGGCGCAGCGCGCCTCTCGATTCGCGCCGGCGGCTGTGCCTACTGCCACCTGGTTGCGGATGAGTCACAAGGCGGGCGACGCATGCTGCATCGCGATCCGTTCGGTCTCGTCATCGCCCCCTTTGCCAGCCGCTCGGCATTTGAGACCTGGATCGTTCCGAACACTCATAGCGCCGACTTCGCCGACACCGACGCGGCGACGATCACCGGATTCGCCAGCACCCTGCAGACCGCGGTCCGCGCGCTGCGGGCGATCGGCATGCCGCCGTACAACCTCATGCTGCACACCGCGCCGCTGCGCGAGCGCGTCGACGGCACCTACCACTGGCACTGGGAGCTCCACCCGCGCCTCCGCCCGATCGGCGGGCTGGAACTTGCCTCAGGCATCCCCGTGGTGCCGATCTCCCCTGAGGAGGCGGTTGTGGAACTGCGCCGCGCCCTCGCCTAGCCGCCCTGCTATCGTTCCGCAGCACCCGCAACGTGGTCGGCAGAGATCGGCCGGCGGGGCAAAGGAGTGAACCATGGCACGACAGGTGATGAACGCCGAAGAGATCCGCAGGGCACTGACCCGCATCTCGCATGAAATCATTGAGAAAGAGGGGACCGAAGGTCTCGTCGTCGTTGGCATTCAGCGCCGCGGCGTCCCGCTTGCCAAGGTGATCGTTGAGGCGATCAAAGAGCACGAAGGCGTCACCGTTGAGTCAGGCACCCTCGACATTAGTTTCTATCGCGACGATCTTTCGACAATCGCCGTTGCCCCAGTGCATCGTGGCACCTCGATCCCTGGCGACATCACCGGCAAGACGGTGATCTTGGTGGACGACGTGCTCTATACGGGTCGCACGATTCGCGCTGGCCTCGATGCGCTCATTGACTACGGCCGACCGAAGGCGATCCGCCTCGTCGCACTGATTGATCGCGGCCATCGCGAGCTGCCAATTCGTGCCGATCATGTTGGCAAGAACATTCCAACGACCAGCGAAGAGGTTGTGCGCGTCTGTGTGAAGGAGATTGACGGCGAAGACCTCGTCAAGGTGGAGATGCTCGCCGAGCACCTTGCCGCGAACGAAGCTGCCGCCAAGGCGAAAGGCTGAGTCGGCACACGGAGGGTTGACGATGGTCACCCAGTCCGCCCCCGCAGAGGAGCGCAGCCGCCGCCATCTCCTTGACGTCGCCGGACTCGACTGGCGCTCGCTTCAGACGCTCTTGGCGAGCGCAGAGAAGATGCAGCGACTGCTCGACTCTCGTGCTGGTGGCAGTGATGCCCTCCGCGGTGTTGGTGTCACCACCCTCTTCTACGAACCCTCCACCCGCACACGCATCTCGTTTGAAGCGGCCGCCGCTGCACTTGGTGCCCGCGTCACCACCTTCAGCGTCGCCACCTCATCCGTAGGGAAGGGGGAGTCGCTCATCGATACGGTTCGCACCCTTGAGGCGTTGCGCAACCAGGTGATCGTGTTGCGCCATGAGCGCGCTGGTGCCCCATGGCTCGCCGCGCGTCACTTTGGCGGGAGCATCGTCAATGCGGGCGACGGCCGGCACGCGCACCCGACACAGGCACTCCTCGATCTCTCCGTCCTCTCGCGTCACCTCGGTGATCGAAACGGATCGCTCGCCGGTCGACGCATC
>CAMAXG010000039.1 GCA_945862225.1 Thermoflexus hugenholtzii JAD2
CTTGCCGCACTTCGTGCCGCACTCCCAGCCGGAGCGATCAGTCGCCTCGAGCGCCTCCTCAGCGAGAAGACCTTTGACGACGCCAAGGAGCTCAACAGCGAGGCGGTAGCAGCAGGGTGCGCCCCTGAACTCCTGCGAGCGCTGCGCGCCGTGTTGCGCGACACCTTCGCCCCAACGATCCTGACCTCGGGCATTCGCTCCAACGTGTTGCCAGGGCTGGCAACCCTCACCGTCGATAGCCGCATCCTGCCAGGGACAACGCGCGAAGCCGCAGAGCGCAACATGCTCGACCGCATCGGTGCTGACCTTGCACCGTTCGTGAAGCTTGACCTGATTGAATATGGTGGCGCGGTAAGCAACCCGATGGATCACGAGATCCTTGGCATTGCGAGCGCCGCAATTCGCACACGCGACAGTGAGGCGATCATGATGCCGGCCGTCGCGCCGTATGCGACGGATGCGAAGATCACCGTGCCAGCCGGGATTCCAACCTACGGATTCTCACCGTATCTGCTCGATCCGAAAGAGCGCTTCATGGAACGATTCCACGGCATCGACGAGCGCGTCTCACAAGAGGCCCTCGCCTGGGGCGTTGAGGTGCTCTACGACGTGGCTATGGGGTACGCGGGGGAGTAACCGGCGCGCGCGTTGCCAGTGCGGCAACCGCTGCAGCAACCAGACCGCGCTCCGCTTTCGGTAGTCGTCGCACCACATCGACAAACTGTTCTGCTCGACCGCGATCAATAGACGTCAACAGCGCCTCGCCACTTGGAGCAAGCTGCGATCGACGCACACGAGCATCACTCGTTGGCGCGGCGCGCAGATAGCGACGCTGGTGCAAGAGACTCACCAGTCGACTGGTCGCCGAGTGCGAGCGGCCAAGGTCCCGCGCAATCTCTCCCACCGATCGCGGCTTGCCGTCGGCGAGCAGATAGAGGGCGGCGACCTGCGCCAAGGAGAGTTCGCTCGGCGCAAGTTGCTGTGCCGTAGACAGCACGAGCTCGCGCCAGAGGCGACGGATGGAGACGATGCGCCCGCCGATCTCACCGAGGCTCTGCCGGCGTCGCGAGACCTCATCGAGCGGGCTCTCCCCCATCTCACCGCGGGCAACGCGCACTGCGGCTGGCAAGCGGCTACGTAGCCCTTCGGCGGCCTTCGTGAGCTCAGAGATGCGGCTGCGACGAGGTGTATGCATATGCGCATACATTAGCGCAGCGCCCTGTGGAGGCGGCTACGATTCCCCGCATGTCACCGATCACCTCGTGGATCTTCCCTGGGCAAGGCTCGCAGAGCGTCGGCATGGGTGCCGCCGCCCTCGCAGCCTCCCCTGCCGCACGCACCGTGCTGGCGGAGGCTGAGGCCGCCCTGGGCGAGCCGCTCGGCCAGTTGATGGCCACCGGCCCAGCCGAAGCCCTCGAGCGCACCGAGGTCGCACAGCCCGCGATCCTCACCATCTCCATCGCCTTGCTTGCCGCCGCGCGAGAGCGCGCCGCCGCTGCGGGCACACCTCTTGACGAGCCGATCCTGATCGCCGGGCACTCGGCTGGCCAGTACGCCGCCGCGGTTGCCGCAGGCGCGCTCTCAGTTGCCGATGGCGTACGACTCGCGCGCCGACGCGGCGAGCTGATGCAGGCATCTGGTGGCGGCCGACCCGGCGCCATGGCCGCCATCCTCGGACTGCCTGAGAGCGCCGAGGCCGACGTGATCGCCGCTGGCGCGAAGCTCGGCATCTTGGTCTTCGCCAATCGCAACTCGCCGGGGCAGATCGTGCTCTCCGGTGAAGTCGCCGCCATTGAAGCAGCTGTTGCCGCCGCAAGTGCCGCGGGCGCAAAGCGCGCCGTGCGACTGCAGGTCAGCATCGCCAGCCACTCGCCACTAATGGAAGAGGCCGCCGCCGGCATGCGCGAGGCACTTGCCGCCGTCACCATCGCCGATCCGAAGACACCAATGATCGCCAACGCTACGGCTGCGCGCATCACCACCGCCGCGCAGCTGCGCGACGAACTCTCGAATCACCTCACCGGTGGCGTCGACTGGATCGCCGCGGTCAACGCCATGGCAGCCGCGGGCACGCAACGCTACATCGAGGTTGGCTCGGGCCGTGTGCTCGCCGGACTTGTGAAGCGCATCCCATCGGCCGACGGCGCCGAGATTCTCTCGATTGAAGAAGTAAGCCCCGCAGCCTAAGTAGTGAAGGAGTAGTAGCACCATGCGTGAACCAGATCACACCCGACGCGTCGTCATCACCGGACTCGGCATCGTCTCGCCGATCGGCAATACCCCTGGTGACGTGTGGACATCGCTCACCGAAGGCCGCAGCGGCATCGCGCAGATCACCCACTGGGATCCAACCCCGTACGCGCCCTACGTTGTGGCTGGCGAGGTGAAGGACTTCGACGTCACGCAGTGGCTCGACGCCAAGCAGATTCGACGCACCGGCCCCGAGATCCATTGGGGCGTGGCCGCGGCGAAGGCCGCCCTACGCGACTCAGGGCTCGAGATCACCGATGCGAACCGCGAAGAGGTTGGCGTCGTCTTCGGCTCGGGCGCTGGTGGACAGGGACTCTTCATTGAGAACCAGATGGCCTGGAAAGAGAAGGGGCCGCGCTCCGTTGCGCCAACCTTCATCGCCCACGGTCTCGTCGACAGCACCTCGGGCATGATCGCGATCGAGTCGGGCGCCGTGGGGCACAACATGGCCGTCGTCTCCGCCTGCGCCACCGGGACGCACGCCTTGGGCGAGGCGGCCGAGGCGATCAAGCGCGGCGACGTGACCGCCGTGATCGCTGGCTCCACCGAGAACCCACTTCTCGAGGTGGCACACATTGGCTTCATGAACATGCGCGGCCTCGCCGGTCCGCGCGATGGCGAAGGGCCAGCCTCGGCCTGCCGACCGTACGATGTGGATCGCGCCGGCTTCGTCTTGGGCGAAGGCGCGGGCGCCTTCATCGTTGAAGATCTCGCTTCGGCCACGGCGCGCGGCGCCACGATCTACGCCGAGGTCGTTGGCTACGGCAGCTCTGCCGATGCCCACGACATGATTCAGCCGATCGAGGGTGGCGCCGGTTCGGCGCGTTCCATCAAGTGGGCGCTGCAGCGCGGCAAGATCGACCCAACCGAAATCGACCTGATCAATCCGCACGGCACGAGCACGCCGGTGGGCGACGAGCGCGAGGCGCTCGCATTCCACGCCGCCTTCGGCGCACGCGCGGCGGAGATTCCAGTCTCTGCCACCAAGTCGCTCACCGGCCACCTGATGGGTGCCGCCGGTGCGGTCGAGGCGGTCTTCACGACCCTCTCGCTGCATCACCAGGTGATTCCGGGAACGCTCCACACCAAGAACGTCGACCCTGCCTGCAACCTGAACGTGGTCCGAGAGACCCGCAGTGCCGAGATTCGCGCAGCGGTGAGCAACAACGTTGGGCTCGGTGGGCATAATGGCGCCATCGTGTTGCGACGCTGGACCGGAAAGTAGGAGGAGCCATGAGCACCACCCCAGTACGAAGCGATACGCAGCGCGCGGTCATCACCGGCTATGGCGCGATCACCCCGATCGGCAATAGCGCCGGCGAGTACTGGGACGGACTCATCGCCGGACGTTCGGGCGCTGGCCCCATCACCCACTTCGACGCCTCACCGAATGAGGTGCGCATTGCCGCCGAGGTGAAGGGCTTCGATCCGCTGCTGACCATGGACATGAAGATGGCGCGCCGCATGAGCCGCTTCGTGCAGTTCGCGATCGCCGCCGCCACCGAAGCCATCGAACATGCCGGTCTCGCCGACATCGCCAGCTGGGAGCCGGAGCGCCGCGACCGCGTCGCCACGGTCATCAACACCGGCGGTGGTGGCATCGAGCAGGTCACCATGGGGAGCGACGCCTATCGCGAGAAGGGTGGCCGCTTCGTGAGCGCCTTCGCCATTCCTGCCCTCAGCCCGAGCATGGGCGCCTGCATGGTCAGCATGAAGTACGGCCTCACCGGCGCCGCCATCACCCAGGCCGCCGCCTGCGCCACGGGTGTGCTCGCCTTCCAAGATGCGCTCCGCCTGATCCGCAGCGGCGAGGCCGACGTGGTCGTTGCCGGCGGCGTCGAGGCACCACTCCTGCCAATGGCCTTCGCCGCCCTCAGCAACATGGGTGCCCTCAGCAAGCGCAACGACGACCCAACGCACGCCAGCCGACCGTTCGACAAGAACCGCGACGGCTTCGTCTTCGGCGAGGGTGGCGCGGTCTTCGTGATCGAGTCACTCGCCCATGCCAAGGCACGCGGCGCAACCATTCGCGCCGAGCTGCTCGGTGCCGGCGCAACCGCCGACGCCTTCCACATCAGCGCCCCTGAGCCAACCGGCCGCGGCGCTGCCGGCTCCATGACGAAGGCGATCCTCGACGGCGGCGCCGTCATCGACGACATCAGCTACATCGTGGCGCACGGCACGAGCACCCCGCTCAACGACCTCACCGAAACGAAGGCGATCAAGCGCGCGCTTGGGGATCACGCCTACAAGATTCCGATCAGCTCACCGAAGAGCATGGTTGGGCACCTCTTGGGTGGCGCGGGCGCCGTTGCCGGACTTGCCGCCATCAAGGCAATCGAGACGGGCACCGTGCCACCAACGATCAACCTCGACACGCCAGACCCAGAGTGCGACCTCGACTACGTGCCGCACACGGCGCGCACGAATCAGTCAGTCGACCGCGTGCTGATCAACGGCTTCGGCTTCGGTGGCCAGAACGCCTCGGCGCTCTTCGGAAAGCTTCGGTAGGAATGCGCTTCGTTCTCTTTGTCATTGACGGCGGCAGCAACACGGCCACCCCTGGCGAAGGTGCGGCAATCGACGCCTTCAACGAGCGCCTTACGGCGGGCAACCATCTGATCCTCGCCGCGGGCATTGCCGAACCGAACCGCGCCACCCTGATCGACAACCGCAACGGTCTCGGCGCCATCACCGCTGGCTCACTTTTCTCCGGCCCGGAGCACTACAGCGGCTTCTGGATCATTGAGGTTGAATCGCCAGAGCAGGCGCAGAACTTTGCGACGGAGGGTTCACTCGCCTGCAATCGAAGGGTGGAGCTTCGGCCGTTCCTCGGCTAAGCCGCACGCACCTCGATTGACCAGTTAGGGCGAAAAGCCCAGAGCGCTGTACCCAACCCAAGCAATATCCACGTACACGCCCAGGCCCATCCGTCAGTTACTGGAAGCCCGATCCAAGCCCATCCAGCCGCATCGGTTTCATCAGCGAAACCAAACACTCCAACCGCCAGGAGATAGAGTGCCGGCGCAATAGAAGCGGTGCGCCATCCAACAAAGAATCGGGCGACGAGTAACCAACCTAGGTAAGTCATGAGCGCTCGCGTGGCAATCAGATACGTATCACCCGCATCTGCAGCATTGAATGCCGCAGAGACCTGCGCGCCGATTGCTCCAAGAGCCAAGAATCCAAAGATGCTTGAGGCTACGAGTACCGCGTCATAGCGGCGTATGCGGCGCGCCGCTACGGACTCTTGCGCGGGAAGTCCGCGAGACAGCCCAAATCCTAAGGCGCTTGGCAACCCCAAAGCGATGAAGAGGGCGATCATCAGCGGTGCGCCAATGGGGCTCACGCGAATAGAAATAGCGCTAGCAGGAGCCTGCAAAAGAAGTGCCGACCCGACGACGGAAAGGGCAATCAAATCTACTCGGCGAACTTTTCGATACAGGGCCACGCTATTGAACACTGTAGTTTTCAGGCGATTGGCATTCTGCAGCCGAGGATGTAAGCCGCTCCAGCCAAGCAACTCGTGATGCGACTGAAGCGGCGCCAACGGCGCTATACAGCTCCTTGATGGGGGGCACGCCAAATGCGGACGGTTCTGCAATCAGCCATCCGAGATTCTCTTGCAGCATCGCCTCGGACCCACCCATCGCTGTGAACCACCAGCCCCGCAACACATCAATAGAAGAACCACTGAACGACGTGTCTGGAGACTCCGAACACGCGGGCCACGGCGCCAGTCCCTGTGCGATCGACCAGCGAATTGCGTCTGGATCTGACTTCCACAAGTCGAGCGAGAGAGTGTCCCCTGATGATGAGCCCGCGAGCTCTTCACTCCAGCGGCTTGGGATCGGTAAATCCTCACGAGTCAGTGCCACTATCACTGCATTCAGCGTCGGCCGAAACACTGACGTGGGGCCGTCGTGCTCGGGCCACAGGCACAACTCTGTTGCGCCGACCATGCTGCATTTCAGGGCGGATCGATCTCGCGCCACCTCGGGAATCGGACCAACATTTGAGGCGAACGCGCTACTGATCATCACCCCTGCAACGAGCACTGCGGTTGCGGCGGTACGTGACCATCGCATACGCAGGGCGCCGATCGCATAGAGCGCTACGACGATGAATGTTACATTCATAATCAGGCCTGCGAACAACGCCGCCGGCGCAATATCAGCACCGATGCGGCAGCAATCTCGGTACATGCCGCTGAGATGACGCAACCATTCCACAGGGAGTGCCGGCACAAAAGCGAACCAGAGGAATGGGGCCAAGAGCATGCTCGGCAGCGACACCGACATGGGGAGTCGAAGCCCTGCAAGGAACCCCAACAGGCTCCACGCACAGATTGCAACGAATCCAACGGCAACGATGCGAATCTCAGGCATCCCAGCCTGACCGTAGACAGAGGCAGCAACGACAGTTCCGAATAGGAATACGGCTCCCAAGAGAACTGAAGGGGTTACCGCAATAATGGTGATCTCCAATCTAGAACGAGTATGCGGCGCATCCCAAATGCCGCCGCGACGAAGCCGAGCCGCCTCCCACGCCGCAGTCGCGGCGACGAATCCCACCAAGAACGCCATAGAAGAGGTTGCACCCGCCGTCGCTGCGACACCGTAGTTGTTTGGGTAGATCGCCTTAGTCACATAGAGAATGGACAGAATCAGCGTAGGTAACGTCAGCCAAACTGCGGGCGAAATTCTGAGCATTGTGCGAAGCCGCACCTACTTCTCTCCAGAGATTAGAGCTAGAAATGCGGATTCAATTGGGCGCTCACTGCCAGCAGGAGCATGCGCTGAGAAGTCCTGCAGCGCACCATCAAAGGCAATGTTCCCTGCGTGAAGTACCACGACATGCTGATAGGCCGTCGTGATTTCACCTGTGTCGTGTGTCGACACCACCACCGTTCGGTCGGCGCCTATTCTTACAAGCAGTTCACGGAACATGGCTCGCTGCTCTGGGTCCAACCCAGAGGTTGGCTCATCGAGCAGCAACACTTCTGCGTCGTGGACCAGGGCACTGGCAAGGCCAACGCGTCGTTGCTGGCCTCCTGAAAGTTCACTTGCAGGCTGGTCAGCTAGATCCTGCAGCGCCACGCGTGCCAACGCTTCGGAGGCCCCGCGCCATGCATCGTCACGACTCATACCCTTCAGCCAACCGGAATACGCCACCTGTTCTCGAACTGTGAGCCCCGGTACTGCTCGATATTGCTGCGGCATCCATGCCACGCGCGCTCGAAACTGGGTTTGCTGATCGCGGGAATCCAGCTCGTTGAGTGACACCTTGCCACTCCTCGGCATCAACGCCGTCGCGCCAAGGGACAAGAGCGTGCTCTTGCCTGCGCCATTGATGCCAAGGAGGGCGGTAACGCCTATGGGCACGTGCCAAGTTAAGCGTTGGAGAACGACTAGTTCTCCTTGATTATTCCGTTTATAACCAAAGCTAACCTCTCGAAACTGGAGCCCGCGCATTAATACGAGATGAAATAGGTCAAGCTTACCGTCGCGCTATTGATCCAAGGGCTATATTCGACGCTGTAGTCGCCCACGGTGTTGCTCCAAGTTTGTGAAACATACGTTGAGGATGAACTGCATGTGTAGGTTTTCTTACCAGTGCCAGTACTAGGGGAAAACAGCCAGTGCCTCATGACCTCAAACTTCAGAGTTGAAGCTGATGCGGAGCAATTTCGAATCCTGTATGTAGTATTTGTCGCTTGGTATGTAATTGAATTCCAGCCCGGACCCTGACTGGTAAGCGTATTGGGGCCGATCGAACTAGCGATGGCGGCCGACGCTAGAACTAGGCTGGCAACCCCGCCCGAGACTAGCCCCAAGTACTTGTTGCGACGCATTTTTTACCTCCACTTACTCTGAATCTGGTTCAGATACAGAGAAGGTAGCAGGTTTCAACGCGGATTTCCAGCAGGATTAAGGTTGTTGCGTTCTAGCGGCAGTCTTCGCAGTCGGAGGGCATTCAGCACCACCGTCACGCTCGATCCACCCATGGCGGCAGCGGCAAGAGCTGGGTCGAGACCAATACCAAAGGTTGGGAGCAGGAGTCCGGCAGCGAGGGGCACGAGGAGGATGTTGTAGCCGAAGGCCCAGGCAAGATTCTGCTTGATGATGCGCGTCGTGGCGCGCGCAAGGTCCACAAGGAGCGGAACACCGCGCGGATCTGCGCCGCTCAGCGTTGCAGCCGATGCATCAATGGCAATCTCGGTGCCGCCACCCATGGAGATGCCGACGTCGGCGGCGGCGAGTGCTGGCGCATCGTTCACGCCATCCCCCACCATTGCCACGGGCCCACTGCTGCTGCGTCGAATCTCGGTGATTGCATCGCCCTTGCCGCCAGGGAGGATGCCGCCGCGGGCGCGCTCTGGAGGAATGTTGAGATCGTGGGCGATGGCGTTCACCACCTCCTGGCGATCGCCGCTGATGATCCACGACTCAATGCCGCGCGCGCTCAGTGCACGAATCGCTGCCGCGCTCTCTGGGCGAACCGAATCGGCAAGGCTCAGTGCGCCGGCTGACTCGCCGTTGACGGAGATGAAGAGTGGCGTGCGTCCGGCGGCGGCCTCTGTTGCTGCCCAACTGGTCAGCTCAGGATTGGTAGTGGCGGTGAAAGATTCGGTGCCGATGCGTACCACTACACCATCGACGGTGGCGCTCACGCCGTGCCCTGCGTGCATCGTGAAGTCGGTGGCCGTTGCAGTGACCGCTCCTGCGGCGCGCACGATCGCGCGGGCAAGTGGGTGCTCTGATGGGCTCTCAACGGCCGCAGCGATCTGTAGGAGGCGATCGGGGTCGCCGGCAAGCGGGCCGGTGGCGAGGGCGAGGCGGCCGACGAGGGCATGCTGACCAAGGGTGAGGGTGCCGGTCTTATCCCAAACCACGGCGCGCAGCTTCCCTGCCGCCTCGAGGATGGCGGCGTCGCGCACCAGGATCCCCGCCTCGGCGCCGCGGCCGGTGCCGGCGATCACGGCGGTCGGGGTGGCGAGGCCCATGGCGCACGGGCAGGCGACCACGAGCACGGCGATGGCGGTGGCTACGGCGCGCACCAGGCGCGGCTCTGCTCCCAGCAGATACCAGCCAACAAAGGTGGCAACGGCGATCAGCAGGATGGCCGGCACAAACACCTCTGAGATGCGGTCGGCGAGACGGGCGATGGCGGGCTTCGAGCCCTGCGCGCGCTCGACCATGGCGACGATGCGGGCCAGTGTGGTGTTCGCGCCGACTTGTGTGGCGCGCATCACGATTGCAGCATCGGTCAGGAGCGTGCCCGCAGCGAGTCGGCTCCCTGGGCCGCGCTCGACAGGAAGTGACTCACCAGTGATCGCCGACTCATCGATGGCGGCGCGTCCACTCACGATGATGCCGTCAACGGGAATGCGACCACCGGGTCGAATGCGCAACAGGTCACCAGCAATGATCTTGTTCACGGCAATGGTGGTTGCGGTTGGTGCGTCGGCAGTTGCAAGTAGCTCAGCCTCTTTTGGCTGCAGCGCTAGGATTCCGCGCACCGCGCTAGTGGTCTGTTCTTTGGCGCGCGCCTCCATCCAGCGACCGAGTGCGACAAAGCCGAGAATGAGTGCCGCGGCATCCCACGTTGCATGCGCCGGAACCCCGACACGCATCAGCTGCGCATGGAAGAGGGTGATCGCCACCGACCAACCCCACGCGGCGGTCGTACCGAGGCTGACGAGTGTCTCCATGGTGAGCAAGCCGTGTCGCAGCGCGCGCACTGCCCGCGAGTGGAAACGCCAGCCAACGGCGAACTGAATGATGGTGGAGGGCACGATCAGGATCCAGTTGATGCGCTCCATGCTGATGAAGAACCACGGCTGCAACATCAGGGCCATCGCGGCAACACCAAAGATCGTTGCAATCACACCATCGCGCAGAAGTCCGCGCGTCTCTTTACTCCGCGCGGCGACCAGCTCAGCATCGAGTGCTTCACGCGCCTCTTGCGCATCGGCGTCGCCTTCGCGTCCGGCAAGGGCGAGAGCTGCGGCGGGCACTTCGTACCCTGCGGCGCTAATGACGGCGGCAAGATCGGCAACACCTGTTGCCTCTGGCGCGTATTGAATGGTGGCCATCGAGGTGGCGAGGTTCACGCTCGCGCCGCTCACGCCGTCGGCCTTCTTCAAGAATCGCTCCACGCGGTTCACGCACGAGGCGCAGGTCATGCCGGTGACAGGGAGGGCAATCTCCGCCACGGGGGTGCTTGGCGCCGCAGGAACAGGCTTAGTCAACATACTCAGGGGGAGTATACGCCTCATCTGGCCGATAAGTGCCTCGGGCTAGGCTGCGCGCATGAAGATCTACTCGTGGTCGAGCCCGTGGGGAGCGCTTCCGGTGGCCGTGGAGAACGGCCGCATCTGCGCCATCGCCCTTGACCCACGCGCGCCGTTTGCACCGGTGGCCAACGCTGCGGTGGGCCACCGCGCAGCTGGACCGATCGCCAGT
>CAMAXG010000040.1 GCA_945862225.1 Thermoflexus hugenholtzii JAD2
TCACGACCGATCGGTGCCTCAATACGCCCCAGTTCGGCTGCGACCGAACCTTGCACCAAGGCGAGGTAGGTCTTCTTGATGCGCCGTGCCTTCAACTGCGCCATCAGGCTGAGCTGCGCTACGTCGCCCTTCGCGACGATCAGCAGCCCGCTGGTGTCTTTGTCGAGTCGATGCACAAGTCCGGGGCGCGCCACGCCGGCGATCCCTGGCAACTCTTCGACGTGATGCAGCAACGCGTTCACGAGCGTTCCCGTTGCGTGGCCGGGTGCAGGATGCACGACGAGTCCAGCGGGTTTGTTCACCACAACGATGTCCTCGTCTTCGTAGACCACGGTGAGAGGAATATCCTCAGCGAGGAGCGTCGTCTCGCTCACCGGCGGAATCACGAGGTGGAGCGTCTGCCCTGGAATGAGTGTTGCGCTCGCACGCACGATGAGGCCGCCCATAGTCAGATGGCCCTCAGAGATGAGTCGCTGAACAAATGAGCGCGAGAGACCGCTGCGATCCGCGACAAACCGGTCAGCACGCTGTCGCGCCGCCTCTGGCGGAATCGGCAGATCTAGTTCACGCGCTTCGCTCATGTGCGCACCGTACTACGAGAGCGCCACAAGGTATCCACGAGCAAGATCACGATGCCGAGACTAATCCCGGCGTCGGCGATGTTGAACGTCCAAAAGCGCAGGCTCCCTACCCCGACATCAATGAAGTCAAGCACGTAGCCGAACGCCACACGGTCGATCAGGTTGCCGATCGCACCGCCAATGAGCAGGCCAACGCCAACCGTGAGGGGCGACACCCGAGGGAGTCGTTCCCGCTCGTGATAGATGACTAACGCAAGAATGACTCCAACGCTGAGAAGGGCAAGAAGCGGAGCACTCCCCTGCACCATGCCGAAGAGGCCGCCACGGTTCTCGCCACGAATGATCTGCAGGTACGAACCGATCAGCTGATACGGGGTTGCAAGATCCATGCCATCGACCACCATCTTTGAACCGCGGTCTACAGCGATGACTCCGAGTGCAATTAACCCAAGGGTGGCCCGCCTCATCCGGCTGACCGGCGGAGCGAGAAGGCGGTGACGCCAAAGGAGAGCTCAATCTGATCGGCCACGTCACCCGCCGTCGCGCCAAACTCAATCGAGCGCGCACCGACGCTCTGCCCAAGCTGCTCTGTGTATGGCGCGAGCGACTTCGCTGATTCAGGGAGATAGAGGCTGATCGGATCACCAATTCGAAGGCCCGTGCGCTTGCGCAGGTCCTGAACGGCGCGAGAGAGTTCGCGGACATCACCCTCTGCGATGAGTTCTGGCGTCAGAGCGGTCTCAAGCTCGACAACAAGGCCGTCAGCTTCGGCCACGAAGCCACCCTCGCGTGGGATCGCCTGAAGTTCAATTTCGTCAGGGGCGAAGTCAAGACCCTCAATGCGTACGGCACCATCAGCGAGGAACTCTACAGAGCCGGATCGTGCTGCGGCGAGCACTGCCTGCAACTTGTCACCAAGTCGCTTGCCAACCTTCGGCAGCAGGACCTTGACCTTGCGCTCAAAGAGACCAGACGCATCGGTAACCGACTCAACTCGCTTGACGTTCAGCTCGTCTGCAAGGATCTCGAGTAGCTCCGCGTGTGGCGTGTCGCCACCGAAGACGACGCGCGCCAGTGCGAGTGGCTGCCGTGTGCGCATGGCGGCGGCGCTACGCACCGAGCGACCGAGTTCGGCGGCGCGAATCACCCGGCTCATCGCATCCTCGAGGGCTTGGTCACGCCAGCCCTGCACCCGTGCGCTCGGCCATGGCTGCAAGTGAATACTTCCCGTTGCGCCGTCGGCGACAAGGTTGGTGTACATGGCATCGGTGAGCATCGGGGCGATCGGCGCGGCAACTTGCAGGAGCGTCAGTAGCGCCTCGTGAAGGGTCGCGAACGCATCGCTGCGATCCGCCTCGCTCGCGGAGAGATCGAAGCGATCGCGTGAACGGCGGAGGTACCAGGTGGAGAGCTCATCAATCCCCTCTTCGAGTCGTGCGACAGCCGATTGGGCGTCGTAGCCCCGGAGTGCCCCCTCCACAGTCGAGACGAGATCGGCGGTGCGGCTCAGGATCCAGCGGTCCATGGCGCCCCGCTCGGCCACCGGGCTCGCTGCGGCACCAGGGCGCCAGCCAGCGCTGTTCGCGTAGCCAATGTGGAAGGCGTAGACGTTCCAGAGCACAAGCAGCTTGCGGCGCGCCTCATCCGCGCCGTTCCAGCCGAAGTGCACGTTCTCTTCGGGGCGCGAGCCGGCGAAGAGCCAGCGCATCACGTCGGCGCCCATCCGATCGGCCGCCTCATCGAATTCAATGGAGTTGCCCCAGCTCTTATGCATCTGCCGACCATCTTCCGCAAAGACAAGTCCGTAGCCGAACACGGTCTTCGTTGGCTCGCTCCCAACCATCACCGTCGACATGGCGAGCAACGAGTAGAACCAGTTGCGGAACTGGCCTGGGAAGCTCTCGGTAATCAGGTCTGCGGGGAACCAGCGCTTCCAGTACTCGGGATCGCTGCGATAGCGCATCGTAGAGAGCGAGACGATGCCCGCGTCAAGCCACGGATTCCCAACATCAGGGACACGCTGCACCTCGCCGCCGCACTTCGCGCACGCGATGCGAACCTCATCAATGTATGGGCGGTGCGGGCTATGACCCGTGAGGGCATCAAGGCCAGCAACGGCACGCCCCTCAAGTTCCGCGCGCGACCCGAGCACCTCGACAGCGCCGCACCCTTCACATTCGTAGATTGGCAGCGCAAGACCCCAGTAGCGCTTCTTCGAGATCATCCAGTCGCTCATGTTGCGCAGCCAGTCCAGCTCGCGATCGTGCCCGAAGGATGGGAGCCACGAGATGTTGTCGACAACGTCCATGATCTGATAGCGCAGGCTCCCCGCCTTCTCGGCGGCGGTCAGCTGCTCGCGTGGCTTCTCGTACGTGGCGCCCATGCTGATAAACCACTCATCGACGAGGCGGAAGGCGAGCGGCGTCGCGCAGCGCCAGCAGTGCGGATAGCGGTGCGTGATCTTCTCTCGTCGCAGCAGGCTGCCGCTCTCTTCAAGCGCAGCAAAGACGAGGTCTGCAACAGCGAGCCAATCCTTGCCGCTGAGGTCGTTGAATCCCGGAAGGTAGGTACCACTCTCGTCAATTGGCGCAATCATCGGGAGGCCTTCGGTGATGCAGAGTGCATGGTCCTCGCTACCGCACGCAGGCGCGATGTGCACGATGCTGGTCCCCTCTTCAGCGCCAACATCACTCCACGAGATCACGCGATGCGCGGCTCCGTCGGCACCGAGCGCCTCGGCTACGGCTGGGGCGGCATCAAACGTGGCGCGATAGCGCCATCCGACAAGCTCACTCCCCTGCTTGGTATCGAGCACCTTGGCGCGAGGGGCACCGCCGCCGAGTGCGGCGACGCGGCGCGTTGCGCCGATCCACATCTTGCGTCCGTCGAACTCCACCAGCTCATACGAGAGGGTTGGATTCACCGCGGCGGCGACGTTGGCCGGAATCGTCCACGGCGTCGTTGTCCAGGCCAGGAGCTCTTCGCCGGGTCGATCAACGAGTGGGAAACCGAAGTAGGCGGAGGGGTCGTCACGATCGGCATAGCCTTCGGTCATCTCGTGCTGGCTGATGCCAGTGCCGCAGCGTGTGCACCACGGCATGCTGTCGCTCCCCTTGTAGAGCCAGCCACGCTTATTGCATTCGGCAAGGAAGCTCCAGATCAGATCGTTGTTTTCATCTGAGAAGGTGAAGTACGAGCCGCCAATCTCGGGCGAGCCGAGTAGCCCGATGAGCGCCTCTGGCGTTCCGCGTACCGCTCCAGCGGCGCCAGCGATTGCCATCTCACGATCTGGCGCGTCGCTCAGCGCGTCGCGCAGGCGTAGGAGATCGGCCGAATCGTTCCAGTCCATCCACATGCCGAGTCGGATCGACTGCTCGGTCTGTCGCGCTGCGTAGGTGAGCACGCGCTGCTTACAGAGCCGGATGAACTCCGCTAGGCCACGCTCCTCAATCTGTCGCTTAGAGGTGAGTCCGAGCTCCTTCTCAACGTTTACTTCAACCCAGAGCCCTTGGCAGTCAAACCCCTGCTGCCAGCGCAGCTCGTGTCCCAGTGACGCACGAAAGCGCTGGAAGAGGTCTTTATAGGTGCGACCCCACGCGTGGTGCACTCCCATCGGGTTGTTTGCAGTGATTGGCCCATCAAGGAAGGACCAGGGTTCGCCGCCGGCAGTCTGTGCGCGCAGGCGCTCAAATGTTCCCTCGGCACGCCAACGCGCCAGCATCTGGTGCTCCAGGCTGATCAGGTCAGGCTTCGAATCAACAGGGTTGAACATTGGGAGGAGCGTGCCACGCCACCCCCGACATGGCAAACGGGGGGCACCCCCCTTCTCCGCAAGGCGGTATGGTTCCCGTTATGAGCCAACCCACTGAGACTCCGCGACGCTCAGCCTTCGCGGCGGCTGTCTTTTCGCTCCTGGTGCCAGGGTTCGGGCACCTCTACGAACGGCGATGGCGAGCTGCGCTCCTCTTCCTCACACCGCCCACCCTCCTCCTGGCCCTTGTCGGTGGCATCGTGGCGGCGGACGGCCTGCCGGGCCTCGTTGGACTCCTCATCACTCCCTTCGGACTCAGTGCGGCTGGCATCCTCAACATTCTGCTGGCGGTATGGCGTGGGGTCGCGGCGGGCGATGCCTGGCGCGGAGCGGTGCGACGCGAGAGCGGGCTACGCGCTATCGGCACCTCATTCGCGGGCCTTACCCTCTCGCTCGTTGCCGCGCTCTCCCTGCATCTGATCCTTGGCGGATATGTTGCCACCGCATCGGAGCTTGTCGGTGGCATCTTCTCCTCGGGCACCGAGAATCCTGGCACTACACCTGCACCACGCTGGGACGGGAAGGAGCGTCTGAATGTGCTCCTCGTTGGCATCGACCAACGTGGCGACAGCACCACCTTTAACACCGACACCCTCATCGTCGCCAGCGTTGATCCGGTCAACGGCACCGTCACAATGTTCAGCATCCCGCGCGACACGGTGGACTTCCCCGTACCCGAGAATGCCCAGCAACTGTACGGGGCAACGTATGGCAACAAGATCAATTCATATTACGCATCGGCGAGTCGGCACCCTGATGTCTTCCCAGACGGCCCAATGCCCGCGCTGCGCGAAATGCTCGGCAACTTCTACGGCATGAAGATTGACTACTCGCTGATGGTGAACTTCACCGGCTTCCAGGAGATTGTGGATGCCCTCGATGGTGTACGCATCACCGCGCGGAACCCGGTAACGGATGATTCCTACCCCATTGGTGGTGGCAAGTACGCGCGCATCCACGTTCTTGCCGGTGTGCATGCAATGGATGGTGCCGAGGCGCTCATTTTCGCGCGATCGCGACATGGCAGCTCTGACTTTGATCGCGCCGCTCGACAGCAGCAGGTGATCTCGGCGATTCGGGCACAGAGTGATATGGCGGCGATCACGCGAAACCTTCCTTCACTTGCAGTGGCACTGAAGGATTCGCTCAAGAGCGACTTCCCCCAGCAAGATCTGCCACTGCTGCTCGACCTCATCGCCCAGATTGACGCTGGGAGCATCCGCAGCCTCGTCTTTACGCCGCCGAACTACCAGACGGTCGGCTCCGATAGTCGCGGCTACATCATCACTCCTGATGTGGCGAAGATCCGCGCTGCAGTCCTGCAGGCGTTCTCTGCTCAACCAACGAAAGAGGAGCGCGAAGCCGATGCAATCGCTAGGGAGGCGGCTCGCATTTGGGTACTAAACGGCACGGGGCGGAAAGGCGAAGCGGGTGTTCTTGCAACAGCGCTCAGCCGCGCCGGACTTGATGCCTCAGCACCAACGGCGATCACGCCAGCCGAGATTGGCCTGCTGAAGACGCGATTCATCGTCTTCAACGGGGCCGAGCAGCGGATGCCTATCTCCCTAGCGTTGCTGGAGAAACTCCTCGGCATGAAGGCGACCCTGATCGACGATCCGACCGTAACGGTCGATGTGGAGATCATTACTGGCGCCGACGTGCCAACCATCACCCCCTAGGGGTTGAACGGGCTTAGTAGATCGGCGTGAGCCAGTGCTTGTAGGCGGGCACCTTGCCGCGCACAGCATCGAAGTAGCGGCTCTGGATTCGCTTCGTTAGCTCGCCAATCTTCCCAGTGCCGACGGCGCGGTGATCGACCTCAATGACTGGCGACACCTGCGCACCAGTCCCAACCAGGAAGATCTCGTCGGCGATGTAGAGCTCGCTGCGGTCAATCTGTCGCTCAACCACGGGGATGCCGAGCTCCGCGGCGATCTCGATGATGCCCGCTCGGGTGATCCCTTCAAGGATGTCGTCGTTCACGCCAGGGGTCACAAGCTTCCCACCGCGCACCATGAAGAGGTTCTCGGCCGAGCCCTCTGAGACTTTCCCCGCCTCGGTGAGCACGATCGCCTCGTCAAAGCCGTTCAGCCCCGCCTCACTCTTTGAGAAGGCGCTGTTCACGTAGTTGCCCGCCACCTTGGCTCGTGCTGGGATGGCCAGGTCAGAGGTGCGACGCGTGGCGACGGTCGCGCAGCGGATCCCCGTTGCGGTGTCGATGTAGTCGCCAAACGGAACCGAGATGACGTACAGGTCATTCTCGAGACCGTGCAGCTTTACCCCGATCGCCTTGGTGCTCTTGTAGACGCTTGGCCGAACGTACACGTCCTCTTTGAAGGCATTCCGCTTCAGAAGCTCAACCACAATCCCTTTGACCGCCTGCACGTCTGGGAGTGGGTCCATGAGCATGATCTTGCACGAGGAGCGCAACCGCTCCAAGTGCTCGGTAACCTTCAACGCGTAGAGCTGCCCCTCGTCGGCGTTCCAGTAGGCGCGAATCCCTTCGAAGGTTGCCGTGCCGTACAGGAATGCGTGCGTCATGACGCTCACCTTCGCATCGGCCAGCGGCCGGAAGTCACCCTCCAAATAGGCGGTGATCCCGTCGTACTCGTGTCCGGTGCTCTTCGCCATGGTGCGCGCCTCTACCAGACCTAGCCCTGGTGCTGCGGTGCGTATGGCAAGAGCGCCATCTGGCGCGCGCGCTTCAACGCTGCCGTGACTTCACGCTGATGCTGCGCGCAGGTGCCCGTCTTGCGACGTGGCTCAATCTTGGCGCGGTCCGAGAGATAGCGGCGGAGACGATTGATCTCCTTGTAGTCGATGTAGCCCTGCTTGTCGCTGCAGAACGAGCAGACGCGGCGTCGTCGCCCTGCGCCGAACTTGTCATCACGCTTCTTGAATCGCTTTGGTGCCTCAGGCATGGTGTGCTCCTCTCAATTCGCTGTGGTTGGGGTTAGAACGGTAGATCGTCAAGATCGCTTGGCGCAGACTGGCTGCTCTCTTCTGGAGCGCCCTGGCTCGGTGCAGACGATCGAGGCGCCCGTGGCGCGTTCGGATCAGCGTCTGGATTTCGATCGACGATGACGACCTCGCTTGCGAGGATGTCGAGCGCAACGCGCTTCTCTCCCTCTTTCGAGTCGTACAGGTCAACCTGCAGACGACCCTCGGCGTAGACCTTGCGCCCCTTGCGGAGCCACTCGGCCAGCTTCACCGATCGCTCACCAAACATGATGACGCGATACCAGGTGGTCTTGTCTTCCCAGTCACCACCGGCTGCCTTGCGGCGCTCGTTGGTGGCAACGCGCATCTCAAGGCGCGGCTTGCCATCGGCGGTGTACTTGAGCTCTGGGTCGGCACCAAGGTTTCCGATGATGCTGATCTTCGCGAACGACATGGGCTACTCCCCGTCGACTGCAGCGGCTGCTGCAGCTGCGGCGGCGATTTCGCCCTCGGTGTCATCGGCGTCGAGCTCAAGTCGCGCCGGCGTGCCACCATCAAGATTGAAGTCGCGAAGTGCAGCGGCACCCTTGCGCTCGTCGCGGATCACCAGGTGACGAAGCACCTCTTCGGTGATCAAGAGCACGCGCTCAATCTCGGCGATGGCCGATGCGGCAACCTCGAAAACGTAGATCTGATAGACGCCGTCCTTGGCGTGATCGATCTCGTAGGCCATGCGGCGGCGGCCCCAGGCGACGTCCTTAAGAATTGTTCCGCCCTGCTCGGTAATGGAGCGGGTGGTGCGCTCGAAGATCGCCTTCGTGCGCTCTTCCGTCACATCGGGACGGAGAATCAACATGAGCTCATAGCGGCGCATTGGCCACTCCTTCCTATGGATTCGCCCCGGTGCGCCCTACGCAACTTGCGTAGTGGGCCGGAGCCGAAAGGCAGCCGTGAGTGTAGCAGGGGGTGCGGGGGGCTTCAACGGTAGGGAGTTGGAGGCGACGGCCGGATTCGAACCGGCGAATAGGGGTTTTGCAGACCCCCCCCTTAGACCACTTGGGTACGTCGCCCTGTGTGTGCTGGCTGCCCCTCGAGGATTCGAACCTCGGTTCACGGATCCAAAGTCCGCTGTCCTACCACTAGACGAAGGGGCAACGACCCCTCGAGTCCCCAAAGGAGGGAGTGGAGCGGAAGACGGGACTCGAACCCGCGACCTTCACATTGGCAATGTGATGCTCTACCAACTGAGCCACTTCCGCACCGGTCAACCTTTAGTGGTGCCGAGAGCCAGATTCGAACTGGCGACACCGCGCTCTTCAGGCGCGTGCTCTACCAACTGAGCTATCTCGGCCCGACGCCCGCAGCCACGCGACCGTACGCACCAACGGCGGCAAGGATACCCTCCCCCGCCGAGGGGCGCAACGAGGCGCCCATGGGGAGGCAAATGGGGGTGCTGGTGGGCGGTGAGGGGCTCGAACCCCCGACCCCCTCGGTGTAAACGAGGTGCTCTACCAACTGAGCTAACCGCCCGGGTGCGGCTGCGGCCCTTGGCCGTCAGCGTAAGAGATGTGGTGCCCAGACCGGGACTTGAACCCGGATGACTTGCGTCATACGCCCCTCAAACGTACGCGTATACCAATTCCGCCACCTGGGCACAGGTGCTGGTATCGAGGAAGGGACTTGAACCCATACGTCCTTGCGGACACTGGCTCCTGAAGCCAGCGCGTCTGCCAATTCCGCCACCTCGACCCGTTCGAACCCCCTAATCGCTTAGGGGGTCGCGAGGCGGAAGGATAGCACAGCCCGCAGGTAGCTCTCTGGCTCATCCACGAGCATTGGGGCCACCTGCGTGACGCGGCTTGAGGTCAAGAGTTCAACCGCACGGAAGCGGATCGGCAAGATGTAGTTCGTCTCCGCGAGCCACTTCTGCAGGGCTACCAAGGCGGCGGTGCGTGTGGCTCGATCGCCTGGCTGGCGGGCGCGATTGAGTAGCAGGTCAAGATCCTTGAGCTGAATTCCAGCAATGTTGCCTCCGGTGAGGACCGCCCCCGACCCCAGCAGTGGATAGAGATCTACATCAATCCCAACATCAACGTTCAGCACGGCAAGTTGGAACGTTCCTGACGAAAGACGGCTCGTGAGATCAATGGGAGAGAGCTCGGTGACTCGTGTTGGGATGCCGAACGCGGTCCATGCCGCCGCCGCTTGTGCGGCAACCGCAGCATCAACGGGGTGTGCCGACGCCGGCAGCGTGAGGATCTCTAGACTTGCCGCTGCGCCGCTCGGCAGCGACCAACCGGCATCGCCCTTCTTCCACTTCACCGACTTGAAGAGGCTCGTCGCATAGTCGACTCCGGTCTTTGCGTCGGGAAGTGCCGTCCAGCCCCACGAGAGCGGCGATACCGGTGTTCGCGCGACAGAGCCGCCGAACACCGTGGTGATGGCGGCGGGATCAAGGAGCGCCGCAAGGCCGGCTCGAAGCCGAGGGTCGCGCAGCACGCTCCCTGGCCGCAAGTTCGTGGCGATCCCCGAGAAGACCGTTGAGCCCAACTCAATCGTGGTGCCACGGGCAGCCGTGCCACGACGAGCATCGGCGATGTCGAGCCCTAGGAGCTGATCGAGTGAGCTGGTGGTCCAGCCGCGCAGTGCCGATGCGGCGTCTGGGAAGAAGTAGAGCGCGATCTTCTCTGCTGATGTGCCAGCGGCAGTGAGCGATGCCGTATCAGCGGCGAGGAGGTCGGCCCGTCGAACAAGGCCAGCGCCCCCAGAGGAGATGCTGGTGATGCGATATGGGCCAGTCCCCTGCGGGACCTTCGCCGCGTCAGAGTCTGGGATCTGGGCTGCGCTGAGCCCGGCGAACTGTGTCGCCGAGAGGAGCGGCAGGGAGCCGAGCATTGTCGGAAGGTTTGCCAGCCCGCGTGAGGCACTCAGTTTGACGGTGCCTGCTTCGTCGCCCTCCTCTGCAGTGATCGACTGCCAATACCCACCTGCCGTGCCCAGCTCCGAAGCGATGGAGATGGTGGTGAGAACATCGGCCGCGGTTACCGTGGATCCGTCTTCCCAGTGTGCAGCAGGGTCAAGGGTGATCGTCCACGAGAGTCCATCGGCGGCGACGCTCCACGTTGATGCGATATCTGGTTCTGGCCACCCGCTGGC
>CAMAXG010000041.1 GCA_945862225.1 Thermoflexus hugenholtzii JAD2
CAGCATGATCGTAGTAATCGGTACCGTACGCGCGCGCGCCGAGGGGGCAACCTACGGTCTTGGTAGCTATGCCGCGACCGCGGCACTCGCCCTCGCCGCCGCCGGTGAACCGGTTGAGATGGTGAGCAAGGTCGGTGTGGACGCAGCGGGCGAGGCGGTGATCACGCAACTTGCAGCCGCGGGGATCGGCCACGTAGCGCTCATTCGTGATGGTGCGTTGGCAACCGCAGTTGATGGGGCGAGTTCACTTGAGATGGATGCCGCCGACCTGCAGTTGGCGTTGCGCTACCTCACGAGCTTTGACGCAGTCCTCTTGGTTGATCCTGTCAATGATTCGGTGGTTGCCACCGTGCTTGAAGCGTGCACCTATGTCGGCGCACGACTCGTTGTGACGAGGCCTGAAGGGTCAGCTCCTGCGGGAGTGCCGACAGGGGAGCGCGGGGATGCTCCGCCGCCGCTTGAGGTTGAGCGCCCAGCCGGGGATCCAGCCGCAGTCACCGACCTCTTGGTGGCCCTCCTCCTTCCAGATCGCGAGTCGCCTGCCGCCTCGTAGCGCATCGCGTACGCTGCAACAGATGAGTGAAGCGCAGCGCCCACCCTCCGAAGCGACCGACCTGCCGAGCCGCATGGAGCTTGGCGTTGACGCCCTTGACCGCGGTGACGCCGAGGGGGCCGCTCTCGCCTTTGCCGCCGCCGTTGCTGGCGCAACCCCAAGCGACGATCGCCTCCTCGCTGAGCGTGCCGCCTATGGCGCCGCTGAGGCGTTGCTGCGCCTAGAGCGCGACGACGAGGCGGCGGAGTACCTCGAGATTGCCGCCAACTCCGCAGACCAAGAGTTGCGCTTCCTCGCCCTCCGCCGTCGCGCCATGGAGGAGGTTCGCCGCGGCGACCTCGCCATCGCCCTCGCCACCTACCGCCAAGCCGAAGGCAGTGCCCCGAACAGCGACGCCCGCGCTGAGATCGCCTCGCGCATCGGCTGGCTCACCAAAGAGACGGGCGGTTCCTCGCTCCGCTCTCAGGCCGCCTTCCGCCGCGCCCGTGGCATCCCTGGCGGGTCGTGGGTGCCGCGTGCGCTACTCGCCGTGACCATCGTCCTCTCCGTGATTACAAAGCTTGATCCGGCACTTGCCGAGCTCTTTGCGCTGACCAAAATCGACCTCAACGGTTCTGACTATCTAACGGGGTATCCATGGCGTCTCTTCACCGTTGCTTTCGTGCACGGAGGGATTGATCCGGACTGGCAGTCGTGGGCGCTTCATCTCGGCTTCAACGCCATTGCACTCGACATTGCCGCACAGCTGGTCTATCGCCTGTACGGCGCGAAACGTCTCATCGGCTGGTACTTCATCGGAGTCATTGGCGCATCACTTGCAAGCGCAATCTGGTTGCCCGGCGGGTACTCGGTTGGCGCATCGGGCGGCGTCTTCGCCCTCTTCGGCATCGCCCTTGGTGCAGAGTGGGCGCATCGCCCACTTGTTGAGCGCGGCATGCGCGAAGCGCTCGGTCGTGTTGGCGGCCTTCTACTCATCAACATCGTGCTCGGATTCGGCGTCGGGTTCGTTGGTGGCGGCATTGATAACTCCGCGCATATTGGCGGGCTACTCACAGGGCTGATCTTCGGCGTGCTTGTGCAGCCCACCCGAGCGGAGGCAATGCGTCGCCGTTGGTCTTCATACGTCATGAACTGGCGTGGTGGGGATCTAGCTTTAAGTCTTCTTGTTTTTGTCGGGTTCATAGCTACCTACGTCAATTGGCGCGAGCTTGCGGTCCTGCGCTTTCAATTGCCTTTCTAATCGTGTTTGCAACACTTCTTGATCCCGCCGCGTTTAGCAGCGAGCCAGAATCCAACGCGGCGATCCACTTCGTTGAGTGCCCAGAGCTGACGACCGCTGAGCCCACGTCGCGCGATCACTTGGCTGAACGAATGGCTGCGCTAGCAGGCGTCCATCGCGCGCTGCTCCCGGTTGGCGGGAACCTTGTCGGCATGAATCGAGACGAGTGGTTGCAGATTCCAGCGGAGAGCCTGGTGATCAATCCGATTCGCGACCCAGAGTCGTGGCGTGCCGCCGCGACGTGGCCGGGAGATCGCGGCCTAATCCTCGCGCTCGTTCCTGCGCCAGGCGATGAAGATCCAGAACCTGTTGAGATTCTTCTCTGGGCGGTGCGGTACGCCGCGTCGCTTGGCGGGCGAGGCCTCGATCGCGTCGGCGTGGCTGGCATGCTGCCGATTACGAAGGGAGCCCCTGATCCAGCTGAGGCGGAGAAGCGCATTGCACTGCTTGAACGTCTGGTGGAGCTTTCAGCCGCGAACGAGGAGACACTGCGCGCTGAACTGGACCCCCGTGCGTTTCAGCCGATCAAACGGCCGCAGCGATGATTGAAGTGCAGGTGCTACCAATTGGCCCGCTGCGCACCAACGTGGTGCTCGTTGGCGATCCTGAACGCCGAGAGGCGATCGTCGTTGACCCTGCGATCCCATCTCTCGCCGCACTAACCACGCAACTTGCCGAGCGCGGCTGGCGCTTGGTCTTGGCGCTCGCAACCCACGGTCACTGGGACCACATGGGGGAGATGGCGGCACTGGCGACGCACCACAAAACGCACCATCACGAGGAGTTGCCGATCGGCGTGCACCCACTCGACCGCCATCGCCTGATGGAACCGCAGCCGCTCGCCGCACCATTCCCCATCCCAGCGGTGGTGCCCACACGCGATCTGAACCATGGAGACCAAATCACTGCAGGGAGCATCAACTTCACCGTGCTGCACACGCCTGGCCACACCGAAGGGTCCATCTCGTTGTTCGATGCGAGCGCAGGCCTCCTGCTCAGTGGCGACACCCTCTTCTTTGGCGGATGGGGGAGAACTGATCTCCCCGGCGGTGACGCTGCGGCCATGCTCGACTCGTTGGGGAGACTGCGAACTCTTGGCCCCGCGACGCGCGTGATTCCAGGGCATGGACGAGAGACGATGATTGGTACCGAATCGGCGTGGATCGACAACTCCATTCGTATGAAGAGCCTGACGGCGGATCGCGCATGAGTCACGTGGCACTACGCAACCTCGTGGCGGCGGGGCAGATCAGCGCAACGCTGGCGGCACAGGTCACCGCCCTCGCCGATGCGGGCGTCCCTATTGTCGTAACGGGAGGCGCGTCAGCCGATCGCCGCGATGCGCTCGCCGAGGCAATCGCCTCCGCCTCGCCGCTCCCCGCTGGCGCTGAGAGCGCGGAGATCAAGATCGCGCCAGAGGAGGCCTTCGTCTGGCTCACTGATCCCGCGGGTGTTGGCTGCCTCGTTGCAGGTGCCGGCGGCGCGCCGCGCAGTCCACGCTCCACGCGACTCATCGCCCACGGACTGATTGAGCGCTTGAGCGCAGCAACCACGAAGACCGTGGTCCGCTCCCTGGTTCGCGGCTTTCCCCTCATCGCAACGGCACCTGGCCACGATCTTGCGGAGTTGCTTGACCTCCTGCGCGGCGCAAACCTGCGCGTGCCAGAAGATGACCTGCATCGACTCGGGCTCGTGATCGTGCTTGGTGGTGATGGGGCAGCACAGAGCCACGTGGAGTCGGCACACCTGCTGCGCGCACCAGCGCTCGATGGGGGCGCTCGACGCCCCCCGGCGCTTCTCGCAACCTGGAACGGCAGCGGTGGCTGGGATGATTTCTCTTGGGCGGCGCTCCCTGAACTCGCGGCGCGGGTCGGTGTCACGCAGGCCGCCTACAGCAGTCAGCTGGCGGCGCGCGAGCGGGAGCTTGCCACCCCTTAGAACGAAGCGCGTTCCAATTCGCGCTACGATTCCTGCATGACACGCATCGCCTCCTCACCCGCAGTCCTCCGCCAATTGCTGAGCGCTTCACTGCGCGTTACGCCAGCAGGCGCCGTTGAGATTCTTGATGCGGCACAGCTGCGCCAGAGCGGCGCCGCGACCATCGCTTGGACGGCCGCCTTCTCGACCGACGAGGCGACTGTGGCTGCGGCGCAGTGGCTGGCACGTGCCACAGCTGTCGCCGCAGGAATCCAGAGCGCCAGCATCGCGCCGCTCTATGCGGCACGAGCCAACGGCGCCTATGAGGGCCTCACCGTTCCAGCGCTGAACCTGCGTAGCCAGGTCTTTGAGATGGCTCGCACTGCGCTCGAGACCGCCGCCGCCATGGATGGCGCAGCACTCATCTTTGAGTTGGCACGCTCCGAGCAGACCTACACCTTCCAGCGCCCCGCCGACTACGCCACGAGCGTGCTCTGCGGCGCGATTGCCGCCGGCTGGCGCGGACCTGTCTTCATCCAAGGAGATCACTACCAATTCGTGGCCAAGAAGTACGCCACCGATCCTGAAGGAGTCGCCGCCGAGATCGCACGTGCCTGCCGACTCGCCGTTGACGCTGGGTATCGGAACATCGACATCGACGCCTCCACACTCGTAGACCTCGCCCTGCCAACGGTGCCAGAGCAGCAGCGCGTGAATGCCGTTCGCACCGCCGAGGCGGTCGCCCTCGTTCGCGAGCTGGAGCCTGCCGGCATTGAGATCAGCATGGGTGGCGAGATCGGTGAGGTCGGGCATCAGAACTCCACCGCTGAAGAGCTGGCCGCGTATCTCGACGAGTTTGATGTTGCCCTCGCCAGCCGCCGCGCTGGAGCGCGCGGACTACGCAAAGTTTCGGTACAGACCGGCACGAGCCACGGCGGTGTGCCGCTCCCAGGCGGCGGCGTCGCTGAAGTCGCACTCGACTTCACGGTGCTTCAGGAGCTCGGCGAGCTGGCTCGCGCCCGCGGCCTAGCCGGTGCGGTGCAGCACGGTGCGTCGACACTCCCCGAAGATCTCTTCCATCGCTTCCCCGAGGTAGGCGCTGCAGAGATCCATCTCGCCACCGGCTTCCAGAACATCCTGCTCGATCACCCGGCCCTCGATGCCAACTTGCGCGCCGAGATCACCGCATGGTTGCGCGCGAACGCCGCCGATGAGGCGAAGCCAGGAGATAGCGACGAGCAGTTCCTCTATCGCACGCGCAAGAAGGCGCTCGGGCCATTCAAGCAGGCGCTCTGGGAGGCGGCCGGCACGCCAGAGATCCTCGAGACACAGCGCGCAAAGTTCCAGTCGCTCTTCTCGCAGCTTGGTGTCGCCGGCTCACGCACGCTCGTGGAGCGCTACGTACCTGAGACATCGGATCCGCTTCCGCCTGCACCAGCCGACCTGCTGAGCTAGGCGGGGGAACCCCGCCGCCGATTAGCCGCGGGTAACGCCTGCAGCGTCGAGCGACTCTTCCAGAATCTTCAAGGCCAGGTCAATCTCTGCCGCGGTCGTGACGAGTGGTGGAATGATGCGAATGACCTGCGCGTATGAGCCGGCGGAGAGCAGCAGCAACTTGCGCTTGTTCGCCTCGGCGATCACGCGCTTCACTGCTGCAGGGTCAGGCACGCGGCCGTCGCCTGTACCTGGCTGAACAAACTCAAGGGCAAGCATCAGGCCGAGTCCGCGCACGTCGCCGATGCCAGCGCGACCGGCAGCGATCTTGCGCAGGCCGTCAATCATCTGTGTGCCGCGGGCTGCCGCGTTCGCAACGAGCCCCTCTTCTTCAATGACATCAAGGGTTGCAAGAGCGGCCGCGCAGGCAACGACGTTGCCGCCGTAGGTGCCGCCGTGTGTGCCCGGCTCCCAGGTGTCGAGCAGCTCCTTGCGGGCGATGATCCCCGAGAGGGGGAGGCCAGAGGCGATCCCCTTCGCCATCACCAAGATGTCGGGCTCAACGTTCTGGTGCTGCACGGCGAACATCTTTCCGGTGCGCCCGTACCCGGTCTGTACCTCGTCGGCGATCAGGAGAATGCCCAGTTCACGGGTGAGTTCGCGGAGGCGTGGCAGGAAGCCCGCCGGCGGCACGACGTAGCCACCCTCGCCCAGGATCGGCTCAACGATGACGGCGGCAACATCCTCGGCGCTCGCGAGGGTGTGCAGTGTGAGGTCCCACTCCTCCTCCCAACGGCAGCTGCACCCAGCGCATGCGCCTGGGGCACCCGCAACGGCAGGGTCGCGTGCCTCAACGGGTGCGCGGAAGCAAGATGGGAACGCGGTGCTGTAGACCGAACCTGGGAGCGGCTCAAAGTGGCCGCGGTAGACGTTCTTCGCTGTGGTCAGAGCCATCGTTTGCGCGGTGCGACCGTGATAGCCGCCGCGGAAGGTGAGGATCACGCGGCGCTTGGTGGCGCGTCGCGCCAGCTTCACCGCCGCCTCGACCGCCTCCGATCCAGAGTTTGACAAGAAGACGCCCCACGGCCCACCGTCGAGCACCGTGCTGAGTCGCTCGTGCAGCCGCAGCCCTGGCTCATGGAAGACGATGTTCTGCTGGCCGTGGATCAGCTTGGTGGCCTGCTCGGCAATGGCGGCGGCAATCTTCGGATGCGCATGCCCCGTGTTCACCACGCCAATCCCCGAGGTGTAGTCGAGCCAGCGCTCGCCGCTACGATCAATTAGCCAGGAGCCCTCACCGCGCTCCACGTCGACGTTGGCGGCGCGACCCCACACCGAAGAGATCACGCTATGTGGCGGAATTGGACTGCGATCGTTGCTCATGCGCGCCTCCGCTGCAGGAACGAGCCGATCGCCACCGCGCTGACCGCAACAACAAAGAAGATCGTGCCGATGGCGTTGACCTGCGGCGGTACGCCAACGCGCGCCGAGCCCCAAACGAACATCGGGAAGGTGGTGGTTCGCCCCGCGGTGAAGTTGGTGATCACGAAGTCATCAATGGAGAGGCTGAAGGCCAGGAGGCCGGCCGCGGCGATGCCAGGGAGGATCAGCGGGAAGGTGACGCGCCAGAAGGTCTGCCACCCATCAGCACCAAGGTCGGCCGACGCCTCTTCGAGGCGGCGATCAAAGCCCGAGAGTCGCGCACGCACGGTCACGATCACGTAGCTGATGTTGAAGGTGATGTGCGCAATGAGGATCGTGAACTCATTCAGTGGGAAGAAGGGGGGCCTACCAATCGCCACGAAGAGGGTGAGGAGCGATGCGCCGAGGATGATCTCGGGGGTGGCGAGCGGCAAGAAGATGAAGAGGCTGGTCCCCGGTCGCCCACGGAACTGATAGCGCACAAGTGCCAGGGCGGCGAGCGTGCCGAGCGTTGTGGCGATGAGCGTAGAGATGAACGCAATCCGAATGCTGACGATTACCGAATCGAGCAGGCCAGGAATCGCGAAGAGATTTGCCCAGTGATCGAGGGTAAAGCCGACCCAGGTGTAGTTCGTCTTTCCAACTGGATCGTTGAAACTAAAGAGAGCAACGATAAAGATCGGCAGCAACAGGTAGACCAGGGCCAGCCCGGTATAGGCACGAAGGGCATTGCGACCGAGCCAACGCAGCATCAGCCGATCCCCGTCTCAAGTTCATCGGTTCCGAGCACGCGCGCGTAAATGAAGACTGCAGCGAGAATGCCGGCCATCAACATGAAGCTGAGCGCCGCCGCGGTCGGGTAGTCGTTGTTCACTAAGAAGCGGCTCTGGATCACATTGCCGATGAGGCGCGTCTGCACGCTGCCGAGCAGCTCTGCGTTCACGAAGTCGCCCATCGCAGGAATAAAGACAAGCAGCGAGCCGGCGAAGACGCCCGGGAGTGCGAGCGGCAGCGTGATGCGCTGAAAGGCTCGGGCTGGTCCGGCGTATAGATCCTTCGCCGCCTCAACCAGTCGACGGTCGATCTTCTCGAGTGAGACGTAGATCGGCAGCACCATGAACGGGAAGAAGTTGTACGAGATGCCAAAGATCACGGCAATTGGCGTAGCAAGAATGCGGAATTCCTCAGGAAGCAGGCCGATCGACTTGAGCGGCCCCAGGAGGAAGCCATCGTCACCAAGAACCGTCTTCCAGGCGAGGACGCGCAAGAGGAACGAGGTGAAGAACGGTGCGATAACGATGAAGAGCAAGAGCGTGCGGAATCGCCCCGCGCGATAGGCGATGGTGTATGCGAGCGGGAAGGCGAGGGCCAGACAGACCACCGTCGACACCGCCGCATACAAGATCGAACGTAAGAACTGATCCGAGTAGCGATCGAGCGCCTCGGGGTAGGTCGCCGCATTCGCCCACGAGAAGGCGAACCCCGTCTCAAGGGTGCCGCTCCAGAGACTCGCCTGCAGCATCTGGATGGCTGGATAGACGTAGAACGCCACCAGCCAGGCGATCGCGGGCGCGAGCAGCAACAGGGGCAACAGCCCCGGTCGCCGACGCAGGAACGCAATCACCGTCGGCTCCGCTTAGTGCGGTTGCTTAGTTGCCCTGAAGGGCGCTGAAGGCGTCGTTCATGTAGATCTCGTCCTCTTCAGAGAGGCCGGCGAACACATTGAGCTGTGCCTCGAGTGCTGCGTCAGGGAAGATGAACGGGTCGCTTGCGAGCGACTCGTCAATCTTGGCGATCTCTTCCTTGGTTCCCTTCACCGGGGATACGTACTGCACGTAGGCGGTGAGCTGAGCGGCGATCTCTGGCTTGTAATACCAGTCCATCCACTTCTCCGCGGTGTACTTATGCGCTGCGCCGAGCGGGATCAACATGTTGTCGGAAGAGAAGGTGCAGCCCTCAGTTGGCGTGACCCAAACGATGTTCGCATCCTCGTAGCCGATCTGCACCACGTCGCCGCGCCAGGCAACGCATGCCGCCACGTCGCCCTTCACGATGAGCTCCTTGTAGTCGTTGCCCGTGAACGCGCGAACCGTGCCATCAGTGACGCTCGGCTCAATCAGCGCAATCGCGCGGTCAAATGAGGCGCGGTCGGCCTTTGCCGGGTCGTCGCCGTTGGCGAGCATGGCGAGCCCAATGGTGTCGCGCATCTCGGTGAGGAGCGAGACCTTCCCCTTCAGGCGTGGGTCAAAGAGGTCCTTGAACCCCTTCACGAAGCCTGCGGTGGTCTTGTTCGCCGCGATGCCGCCAACGATGCCCGCCCACGGGGCGAGGTACTCGACGCTTGGGTCAAAGCTGCGCCCCTTGTAGACGTCGAGTAGGTTCGCAGTGAAGTTGCTCATGTGTGCGGTCTTCAACTTCTCTGCCCACCCGAGACGAATGATTCGCGCCGCCATCCAGTCGGTCAGCGTGGCAATATCCCAGCCCGCATCTTCGCCGGCCTTCAGTGGCGCTTGGATCGTGCCGAAGAAGGAATCGTTGTCGTTGATCGCTTCAACGTAGTTGACCTTGGTGCTGTACTCCGTCTCAAAGGCGGTCACCGTTGGTCGAGCCAACTCGTCTTCGCTCAGGTCGATATAGAGCGTCCAGTTCGCGACGTTGACAACATCAGAGATGGTGTCGGACTGCGACGGCTTTGGGCTCGGCGACGTCGAGCTGCCAGAGGTGCCGCATGCGGCGAGGAAGGCGGCGGTGCCAGCGGCGGCCGCTCCAACCTTGAGAACCGTTCGTCGGCTTACCATCATCTCGTTCTTCTTCTCGGTACCCATCGTGCCCTCCTTCTGCGCCTTAGGCGCTCTTCGAATCGCCGACCACGAAGCCGTGATCGGGTTTCCATGTCAGAGCGACCCGCTCTCCGGGTCGCCACGTGTCGCTCCGCGTCGTGCGGTCGACGTTCTGCTCACTTACGAGAAGGCGCAGGCCCCCTGCGCCTTCCACGGTGTACTGCGTCAGCACACCGAGGTAACTCGTATCAACAACCGTGCCGTCGAGGCGATTCCCCTTCGACTCTTGCCCTGGCTCCAACAGCGTGAGCTTCTCTGGGCGCACGCCGATGGCGCCGCCCGTGCCGATCTCGCCGAGGCTCTTCGGCGCACGCACTACATCGCCAGAGGGGAGGGTCACGGTCCACGAGTCGCCATCCGAACCGATCTTCCCTTCGAGAAGATTGCTCGCGCCGACGAAGCTCGCCACGAAGCGCGTCGTTGGGCGCTCGTACAGCGTTTCTGGTCCGGCGAGCTGTTCGTAGCGACCCTTGTTCATAACGGCGATGCGGTCTGACATCGTCATCGCCTCTTCTTGATCGTGGGTGACATAGATGAAGGTGATGCCGACTTCGCGCTGGATGCGCTTCAGCTCGATGCCCATCTGCTTGCGCAGCTTCAGGTCGAGTGCGCCGAGCGGTTCATCAAGAAGAAGTACCGCGGGGCGATTCACCAAGGCGCGTGCAAGGGCAACGCGCTGCGCCTGTCCGCCGGAGAGTTGCGCCGGCTTGCGCTTCTCGTAGCCGATCAGCTGCACGAGTTCGAGCGCCTCGCCGACGCGACGCGTGACTTCGTCACCTTTAATGCCGGAGCGGCGTAGGCCGAAGGCAACATTCTCGAAGATGGTGAGATGCGGGAAGAGCGCGTAGCTCTGGAAGACGGTGTTGACGTCGCGCTCGTGCGCGGGGAGGAAGGTGACATCTTCACCCTTCAACTCAATGAGGCCGCTCGTCGGCTGCTCGAAGCCGCCGATCATGCGCAACGTTGT
>CAMAXG010000042.1 GCA_945862225.1 Thermoflexus hugenholtzii JAD2
CCAGCCGCGAAGAAGCCTGCTGCCAAGAAGGCGGCGCCAAAGGCCTAAGCGAACGAATCGATCGACCGCCCGCTGCGCATCGCGCAGTGTGGCGGGACGACGATTAGACGACTGGCTCCTCGCGCTTCACGCGCGGAGCACTCGGCCAGTAGAAGAGTCCACCCAGCAGCGCGAAGCCTGTCGTGCTGAGAATCAAGATACGCACCGTTCCCATCTGGCCATCCCAATACCAATCGGTGAATGAGGCCACGTCGGTGATGCCTGCTTCGGCGAGCGCCTCTTTGCCACCTTCAGCTCCTTGGTAGCGCACGTAGACGCACTCTGGTCCAGCTGCGCACTTGAACGAGCCGCCCTGCTTCTCATCGCGGTAGCCAGGGTCAAGCGAGAAGAAGAAGAGCTTCACCGCAAGGAAGAGCGCGGCGAAGGTCACTGCGGTGATGGCGCCACTCCAAGCGGCGTTCGCGAAGATGCGACCAGGGCGACCGCGCAGCTGCCCGGCGCGCTGATTGCCGTACCAGCCGATGAGTAGACCAGAGAGCGGCGCAAAGATGATGTACGCCGGATCGATCGGGATCACCATCAAGAAGCTCACCGCAACGGTAAGTGCCATGCCGATACCAACGAAGGCGGCGACGGTTGCTCCGCGATCTACAAAGCGGCTCATGCGTGGGTCACGTGCGAGAAGGCGGCGCGGCCGGCGTAGATCGCTCGAGCGTCGAGCTGCTCTTCAATGCGCAAGAGTCGGTTCAGCTTGGCGACGCGCTCCGAACGCGATGGGGCACCAGTCTTGATCTGCCCCGCATTCGTGGCCACGGCGAGGTCGGCGATGGTGGTGTCTTCGGTCTCGCCGGAGCGGTGGCTCAAGATGCTCGCCCAGCCTGCGCCGCGCGCCAGGGTGATCGCGTCGAGGGTTTCGGTCAGGGTGCCGATCTGGTTCGGCTTCACCAGCAGCGCGTTGGCGGCGCCCGCGTCAATGGCGCGCTCAATGCGGTGGGTGTTGGTTACCAACAGGTCATCGCCCACGATCTGCACCTTGCCGCCGATGCGCGCCGTCAGCGCCTCCCAGCCGTTCCAGTCATCTTCGGCGAGACCATCTTCAATGCTAATGATCGGATACTTTGACGCCCAGCTCGCCCAGAGATCAACGAGCGCACCGCTCTCCAGCGTGCGACCTTCGCGATCCAACTTGTAGTGGCCGTTCGGCTGTAGCAGCTCGGTTGCGGCAGCATCAATCGCAATGGCGATCTCTTCGCCCGGTCGATACCCGGCCGCCTCAATCGCCGCCATGAGCGCATCGAGTGCCGCCTCGTTTGATGGCAGGCTCGGCGCGAAGCCGCCCTCGTCGCCCTGACCGGTTGCAAGTCCGCGATCGTGCAGGTTCTTGCGCAGCGCGGCGAAGACCTCGGCGCCAGCGCGTAGCGCGTCGCGGTAGGTGGTGGCGCCCACAGGGACCACCATGAACTCCTGGAAGTCGGTGGAGTGCTCGGCATGCTTGCCGCCGTTCAGGATGTTGAGTAGCGGCACTGGGAGTTTCACTGCGGCGTCACCGCCAAGCTCGTACCAGAGCTCTTTGCCGTGCAGCGCGGCGCGCGCGTGGGCGGCGGCGAGTGAGACGCCAAGGATGGCGTTCGCGCCGAGTCGACCCTTTGCTGGCGTGCCATCGAGGGCGATGAGTGCGGCATCAAGGGCGCGCTGATCAAGGACCGATGTGCCGTTGAGCGCCTGCGCGATCTCGCCGTTCACGGCGGCGACGGCGCCAAGGACCCCCTTGCCGCCGAATCGACGCTTCTCGCCATCGCGAAGCTCAACGGCCTCGTGTGCGCCAGTAGATGCGCCCGATGGAACAGCGGCGCGCCCGCGCGCCCCACCGCTCAACGTGAGATCAACTTCAACGGTCGGGTTGCCTCGCGAGTCGAGAATTTCGCGCGCGTGGATCGCGGCGATGCGGTCGCTCATGCCAGGGTGTCGCTCTCGTCGTCCTCGTCGTCAAGCGCGGAAGGCTTGATGATCGGCTTCGGCGTTGCCGGTGCGCGCTTGGCTGCCGCCTTCCCCCCTGGCTTCACGGGCGACACGTAGATGATCGGGAGCGTCTCATACGGCGAGCCTGCGGTTGGCACGACGGCGAGGCCTGGCAGGTCACGCCCCTCAAGGAACTCGAGGGATGCGCCACCACCAGTAGAGAGGTGCGTCATCTTCTCGGCGACGCCGAGCTGCCGTAGGGCGGCGATGCTATCGCCACCGCCAACGACCACAGTCGCGCCAGCATCCGCCTTCTCGGCGGCAACTTTGGCGAGCTCACGCGTGGCCACGGCGAACGATGGGATCTCAAAGACGCCGAGTGGTCCGTTCCACAGGATGGTCTTGATTGGCCCGAGCGCCTCGCGAATTGCAGTAATCGAGGCAGGCCCAAGGTCAACCATGTGCCAGCTCGCTGGGAGCTTGTCGGTGGAGACGACCTTGAACTCGGTGCCGCGTGTCACCTCTTTGGCGACCACGCCATCGACTGGAAGCAGCACGCGAACGCCGCGGTCCTGCGCCAACTTCAGAATGCGTCGCGCATCGTCGACCATCTTCGACTCGTAGAGGCTCTTACCAACACTGCGACCGGAGGCCACAAGGAAGGTGTTCGCAACGCCGCCGCCAAGAATCAGCAGGTCAACCTTCTTGATCAGCGCTTCGAGTACGGCGACCTTGCCCGAGACCTTACCGCCACCAACGATCGCGGCGAACGGTCGCGCAGGCTTCTCGAGCAGATTGGAGAGCGCCTCAACCTCTTGCTCCATCAGGAGTCCGACATACGACGGCAGGTAGGCGGCGACACCAACGGTGCTGGCGTGGGCACGGTGCGCTGCGCCGAAGGCATCGTTCACGAAGACATCGCCATACGAGGCGAGTCGCTCGGCGAACGCTGGGTCGTTGCGCTCCTCGCCGGCGTGGAAGCGAACGTTCTCGAGAAGAAGTAGTTCGCCCGGTCGCAAGCGACGAACGGCGTCGTCGGTACCAACGCCGAGCGCATCGCCGGTCGTTGGCACATTGACGCGAATGAGTTGGGTGAGCCGTTCGGCGGCGGGTCGGAGGCGCAGGCCGTCAACAACTCGGCCATCAGGTCGGCCAAGGTGCGACATGATCACGACCGATGCGCCGCCATCGAGGAGCGCCTTGATCGTTGGAACTGCGGCGCGGATGCGCGAGTCGTCGACGATCTTTCCATCGGAGAGCGGCACGTTGAAATCGACGCGCAGCAGCACGCGCTGTCCCTGCATGTGCAACTCGCGAATCGTGCGCTTCCCTGAGGCGGAGATGAGCTCTTGTGCCATACGGCGGGGGCCGGTCTGCGGCGGTGCCGGACGTGGAATTGGGCGTGGGACTGGTCGCGCCTGCGGAGTGGTCGACGTGGTTCCGCCTGGCTTTACAGTGGCCTTGACGTTGGGGCGGTTCGCCGGACGGCTCGGGGCCGTTGGTGGCGCGCCAGTCGGGCGCGGCTGACCGTTGGAACCGGTGATGGTTGGCTTCACCTGCGGCCGATTCGCTGGACGGCTTGAGGCGAGCATCGCTCCTGCTGGCTTCTGTGGCGGTGCGCCGCTCGCGCTCTTGGCGGGAGCGGCGGCGGCTGGCTTCGCCGTAGCAGGCTTCGCCGCTGGCTTAGCTGCAGGCTTGGCTGCAGGCTTGGCTACGGGCTTCGCCGCTGGCTTCGGGGCGGGCTTCGGGGCGGGCTTCGGCTTTGTCGCAGGCTTGGCGCCGCCACCAATGAGCCAGGCGAGTGGGCCCTTCTTCTCAGGCATGCGTCGCCACGTACTTCACGAGGTCCGCAACCCGGCAGCTGTAGCCCCACTCGTTGTCGTACCAAGTGACGATCTTCACGAACTTGTCCCCCACCATCATGGTGCTGAGGGTGTCGATGATCGACGAACGCGTGTCGCCCTTGTAGTCGGATGAAACCAGTGGCTCATCAGAGACGCCGAGGATGCCGGCCATTGGTCCAGCCTCTGCGGCACGGAACGCGGCATGGATCGCCTCGATGCTCGCCGATCGCTCCAACTCTGCGGTGAAGTCCACGATGCTCACCGTTGGAGTTGGGACGCGAATGCTGTAGCCGCCGAAGCGACCCTCTAGTTCTGGAATCACGCGAGCGATTGCCGCGGCGGCACCCGTCGACGCTGGCACAAGGTTGAGACTTGCGGCGCGCGCGCGGCGTGGGTCGCTGTGCGCAACATCAAGGATGCGCTGGTCGTTGGTGTAGCTGTGGATGGTGGTCATCAACGCGCGCTTGATCCCCCACTCATCGGAGATCACTTTGGCTGCAGGTGCGAGGCAGTTCGTGGTGCAGCTGGCATTCGAGATGATGTGATGCTTCGCTGGGTCGTACTGCTTCTCGTTCACGCCCATCACGATGGTCAGGTCTTCACCTGTCGCTGGGGCGCTGATGATCACCTTCTTCGCACCGGCGGTGCGGTGCGCCGCAGCCTTCTCGGCGTTGGTGAAGAGTCCCGTCGATTCAACGACGATGTCAACGCCAAGGTCGCCCCACGGGAGTGCCGCAGGATCTTTGCTCGCCAACACCTTGATGCGACGCCCGTCGATGACGAGCTCGTCGTCTTCGGCAGCAACGCTGCCGGGGTAGATGCCATAGGTGGAGTCGTACTTAAAGAGGTGGGCGTTCATCTTCGGATCAACGAGGTCGTTGATCGCCACCACCTCTACTTCAGGCGAGCGCTGAATGATCGCCTTCAGGCTCTGGCGCCCAATGCGGCCGAAGCCGTTAATGCCTACGCGTACGGTCATCGAGTGTCCCCCTTCGATTTCACCGCTACGGCCCGCTCCCACTCTGGATTGCCGATTCGCTCGACAACCATCGGATGGCAGCCCGCCAGGCTCACGTCCCCACCGAGCTCGGCAGGGTGTACGGAAACTCTCCGTCCTGGAACCTTGAAGCTATTGTCGCCGATCTCCCCCTGAATACGCGAATGGAGCACCTTCCAGTGCGCCTCGGCGAAGGAGCCGCCGATGATGATGCGGCTCGGATTGAACACATTGACGAAGCCTGAGACCGCCCGGCTGATCGCCAGGAGCGCGTGATCGATCAGAGCCTGGGCAACTCGGTCCCCTGCAGCTGCAGCCTCGGAGACCTCCTTGGCGCTGACCTCCTCCTTCGGATGTGCGGCGAGCCAAGCGGCGAGCCACGGGCTGGCGCCACTCGCAGCAGCCTCACCCCCCGTGCGTGCGAGCGCAACGCCTGAGGCGTGCGCCTCAAGATGTCCGATGCCGCCGCAGGCGCAGCGTGGTCCGTCGAGCGTGATCGGCGCATGGCCGATCTCAATCCCCGTGTCATCTGGTCCGGTGTAGAGGCGCCCACCACTAATCACCGCGCCACCAAGGCCGGTGCTGATCGTGATGTAGAGCAGATCATCAATGCCACGCCCTGCTCCGAACGCACGCTCACCGAGGATCGCCACCTTCGTGTCGTGCTCAAGGAGCGTGGGGAGGTTGAGCGCCGCGCTGATCGGCCCAGCGAGATCCGTGCCTGGGAAGTCGGGTCCGAGGTTGGGTGGCTCAACAGCGATCCCGCGCCACGGATCAATCGGGCCCGGCGAACTGATCCCAATGCCAACCAGACGTGCGACTGCTGCTGCGTCTTCGACGCGTGCCGCATCTCGTGCCTGCTGCAGCGTGCTGATGCATGCGGCGACGATGGCGGCGGGGCCGCTGCCCACGGGAGTTGCGCTTGCAGCACGACCAATGCGCGAACCATCGGCGCGCACGACCGCTGCGCGAATCTGCGTCCCGCCGAGATCGAGGGCGAGGACGGTCGCATCAGCGGACGGGGTGGTCATCAATCCTCCGTGTTCATCCTGAGCTCACTGTGGATAACTTCGTGCGTCGTGTGGCGAGTTATGCACAACTCGCGAGAAGCGGCGCGGCCCCCGACCGGTCTCCCAGTCGAGGGCCGCCTGGCCGCTATGCAATCGCCGTGTGGCGATCGCGCGTTGTTAATCAGCCACCGATCTTGAAGACCTTGGTGCCGCACACTGGGCACTTGCCCTCGAGTGCTGGCTTGCCGTTCTTCATCGTGACCTTCTTCGTGTCAATAGCTTCGCGCTTTGCCTTGCACTTCACGCAATAAACTTCGGCCATCGTGTGTACCTCCACAAACCGGAGCGTGCGCTCCGGTCTACCTAGACCCCAATCGGGGCACGTGCCTTCTTGGTAGCGTTACCAAGCGCTGATCTACGGGTGGGCCAAGAGGCCCCCTCGCACGATCACCATGGTTGAGGATAGGGAGCACGCCCCGCACGGTCAACCCTGCCCCCCGCACGAATCCCCTCTGGCACAACCTGTGCCCCCTCGCACGACGGGAGCACGACGAGCCCGACCCCCTGAAGGCCGGCCAGCTCGAGGCTGCCGCCGCGTACGTCAAGGGTCTGGGAGACCTGTGGCCCCCACCACGCCTGGAGCCCACCGGGGGTGGCAATGGAGGGGGTCCCAACCTGCAGCAGGGGGGTAGCTATGGGAGTTTCTGGGGGTAGCAGACCACCCGCCACGCTCGTTGACCCCCCAGTGGGGGTGCCGGGGAGGCTCGCGGCCACCGAGAGCGCCCAGAGGCGGTAGCCACCCCCAGCCGCCCCTGCCCGCTGGTGCAGCACCCCCCGCACCGTGACGGCACGCTTGGCGGCAAGGAGCCCCTGGGGGGCCTCATCGAGAACCCCGGGGGCGACCCCTACGAGGAGCTCCCCACCCCCTGAGAGTCGCAAGGTCAGGCTGCGTGACCCGCCGGCGAGGTCCTTTGGAGCGCCGCTCAGAACGCCCTGTACCTCAATGGTGCGCGCCTCCCGCGGCTCCCAAGCCCATGGCCCAGGGGCGGGTGGCTCAACTGCGATCGCGGCTCGGGGCTCGGCCCACCCATCAACCTGCGCCACGGTTGTGGCGGCAAGAGTGAGTGCCTGCCGCCGCAGGATCACCGTTCCCGTGACCGTCACAACGTCGCCGCGCTCAAGGTCGGTATTCCCGCTCTGGGCAAACACGAACACCCCAACGCCCGTTACTGCATCTTCGACGCAGTAGAGCCGCTCCTCGGCGAGCTCGCCAGGCGCCGCCGCAACGGTGCCGCGCAGGGTGACCACGCTACTGAGTGCCGCGGAGCGAACCTCCGCTGGCGAGAGCACACGCGATGGCTCACCTGGGGTTGCACTCGGCGATGGGGTCGCCGATGGGATCGGCGACGGCCCTCCTGGTGACACGGGCGCGAGGCTGGGCGGCGCGATTGGCACGAGGGCGAAGTCAGCGCTGTTGTTCTGACTATTGAGGAGTCCGAGGTCCGCACCGCGCCGCCGTTCCATCATCGTTGTTGATGACGCCGCGGGCGCTGGGGTGCCGAAGCCGCCCGCGCTCGACGTGGCACTCCCCCACGCAACGGCGTCAGCGATCAGCGTCGGGGTGGCGCGGACACGAAGGCGCATTGCGCCGCCGGTTGCGGCGATCCCCTCACTCCATGTCGCGAACGCGCCGGTCGAAAAACTGCCGATGCTGTTGGCGGCCAGCAGCCGTGCGCCAGCGGCAAGTGGTGCGGCACCTTCAAGGCTGATGAGCCGGCGCGTGGTCGCACCGCTCGCCGTGGTGTAGACCAACTCATAGTCGGCGATGTTTGCGCCACCCACGCCCACCGCCTCGATCACCACATACTCATCAGAGGCGGAGCTGCCGCCCGTCGCAATGCTGCTAATCAAGAGCGCATCGGTGCTTGTCGCTCGAGTAAGCGACGGTGGAAGGAGGGTGAGCACTAGGAGCGTCACCCCAAGCACTCCAGCGCGAAGATGGGCTGCTCTCGCCATACGGTTCTCCATCGCGGGGCTGTGCGGGGGCGAGGGGTGCAGCCTCGCACGCGCTGCGTACCGCGCACGTCTAAGATGTGGGCATGAGCAATCAAGATCACTCCAACGACCGAGCAGAGGCCCGTCGCCGAAATCGCCTGGCCGCCAAGCAGCGCGCAGAGCAAGAGGCGCTCGGCATCACCCCAGAGGCCCCAGCCGCTGCAACCCCGAGCGACGCAACACCACCAGCCACCGGCGGGCTCGGGTTCCGCGCAGCACTCCGTTCATCCGCGGGCCGTGCACCAATTCGCGCAGATCTCGCCTACCTGCCGCGCCTCATTCGTACCCGCGCCTTTGTGCTGCCACTCGTGTTGGTCGTCGTCACCACCGTTGTCGCACTGCAGCCAGGAGTGCTCACCTCAAACATTGCGCAGCTCGCGGTGCAGTCGATCCTGCTGCCGCCGGCGTTTGTTGTCGCTTTCCTTGGCGGCATGCTCACGCGACGTGGCGCATGGTTGATCGGTGGACTCTTCGGCATCATCACCTACGGCGCGTCGGCGATCGTAGGAACCTCAGAGGCCATGTCGGCATTCCCTGAGGGAAACCCGGTCAAGGGGTTGCTTGATGGCATCACTGCGAACTTCGGAAACCCTGGCGCAATGCTGGGTGACATTTATGGTGTTGCTGCCGCGGGCATCTTGGCCGGCGCATTCGCCGGTTGGTATGGGCGCTTCTTGCGGGCGATGAGTCCGAACCAGCCAACAGAGCGCGATCGTCGCCGCATCGAAGCGGAGCGACGTAAGGGGAAGCGCTAAGCGCTCGCCCCCGCGATCTGCGCGGCAATCAACGTAAAGGTCAGCGCAAAGAGTCCCACCACAAGCAAGATCGGTAGCACGATTTCGCGACGCGTTAACTTCGGTGCCATCACTCCTCCTTCATCGGGCTACGGCTTGGGGCAACCCTCACCAAGATAAACGACGAGCGAGGTACGCGTGCCGAGCGGCTCAACCAGGATGGTGAGAGCACACGCCCCCATGTTGCGCGTCGCGTCAATGCGCCGTGCGGTTGCGGTGCCGGTTGGCTCCTGCACATCCCACGCGAGTCGACGCAGCTCGTCAATCGCTGCAGCGGTCGCTTCGCTCACCCCCATCGGGCTCCAGATCGCGCCGCTCGACTGCACGTCGAGGCGTACGAGTGAGTGCCCGCTCGCAAGCAGGGGGAAGTCCGCGGGGAGCGCTCCCCAGACGCGTCCGTATTCGGTAGAGATGACGGTGGTAGCTCCCTGGCTTGGGGTGGGGGTGGTCTCACTCGAACCGAAACAGCCGGCGAGGAGCAGCGGGAGGGCAACGAGGAGCGCCGCGCTCTGTCGGAGGGGTGGAGTTAGGCGAGGGCCGAGATGGGGCAACACCTCGTGAGGATACTGCCCTCGCCTACGCCTCATAATAGAACAGGCGTTCTACTTGCGCAAGGGGGCTATGCCGGGAGGGTGGCGAGCACCAGCCCCACGGCGAGGGCGCCGAGGCCAATCACTTGTGGGGTGCGTAGTCGCTCGCGGTACCCGAAGAGACCACCGAGCACGACGATGATGGGGCCGAGCGAGCTGAGCAGCGAGACCGCCCAGGTTGGCCCCTGCTCGAGCGCCGCGGCAAAGATGAAGAAGGCGAGGGTGTCGCCCACCCCTACGAGGGCGGCGAGCGCAAATCCGAGCCGATCGAGGCGCTGCCCCTCTCCGAGCAGGTCGTGGCGCCCCCACTTCGGCAGACGTGCGCGGTACTTGTAGAGGACAAAGAAGATCGCCCAGACCGTCACGATGTTGCCGAGTCGCGAGAGGGCGATCGCGGTGCTCCAGCCGTACGCCTTGATTGGAATCGTCAGCAGCACGGTGATGATCGCGAAGAAGAGGAGCCCGACCAGCGCAAAGGCCACACCCGGGCTCGCCAGCGAGGCGCGTCGATCGCGTCCGGAGCCCGTGGTCTGCAAGCCGAGCAAGCTGATTCCAATCCCCACCGCAATCACGCCAGCAATGTGGGGCGGGGTCAGACGCTCATTCAGGAAGATCACGGCAAGGAATGCCGCAAGTGCGCCGTAGGCTGAGATCGTCGGGGAGACGACGCTGAGTGGCCCAAGGCGGAAGGCGGTGAAGACGCCGATATATGCAATACCTGCGGCGACTCCCAAGACCAGCGTGCCGCCGACGATCGCAGGGTCATAGATTGTGGTGAGTGCACCACGTGCGATCGCCACCGCGCCGGCGAGAACGAGCGAGGTCGAAACGGCAATCACCACCACGCGAAGCGAGCCGATGCGGCGTCCAACAAAACTCGTGACGAGGTCGGTAACGCCCCACATGGCGGCGGAGAGCAGGGCAAGCAGGAGTGGGTTCACCCCTAGATGCTAGCCGTCGCCGTGGTATTCTGCCGCTCCGCTGGGGCTGTAGCTCAATTGGTAGAGCGCGACATTCGCATTGTCGAGGTAAGGGGTTCGAATCCCCTCAGCTCCACCAGCCCCTTTACAGTGCAGGAGCATGCGATGGCTGAAGTGAAACCCCGACCAACCGCAGCAACGGTCACCGCGTATATCGGGGCACTTCCCGCCGCCGATGCG
>CAMAXG010000043.1 GCA_945862225.1 Thermoflexus hugenholtzii JAD2
AGATCTACTCGTGGTCGAGCCCGTGGGGAGCGCTTCCGGTGGCCGTGGAGAACGGCCGCATCTGCGCCATCGCCCTTGACCCACGCGCGCCGTTTGCACCGGTGGCCAACGCTGCGGTGGGCCACCGCGCAGCTGGACCGATCGCCAGTGTGCGCGATGTGAACCGCATCCTGAACGCCGCGCTGCGCGGGCAGCTCAGTGCGCGCGAGCGACTCGCGGCCGTGGATCGTTTGTGGGCGACAGAGTTTGAGCAGCGCGTGTTCCGTGCGTTAGCTGGCGTGCGCTTCGGCGCAACGGTCACCTACGGAGAACTTGCAGCGGCGAGTGGATCGCCGCGTGCCGCGCGTGCCGTTGGTGGTGCGCTCGGCAAGAATCGCGTGCCCGTGTTGATCCCCTGCCATCGCGTGCTGGCGTCAAACGGCATCGGTGGATTCGGTGGTGGCCCGGGGAGCAGCTGGCGTCCTGGGGCAACGGATCCGATTGCCTTCAAGCGCGCACTCCTGCGCGACGAAGGGGTCGACGCTTAGGCGTGCAGGGTCAGGCTGTGGAAGCCGAGCACCACGCGGGCGCGCGGTGAATCGGCAAAGATCAGCGCGATCTCTCCTTCGCGAACGAGACTCTCGATGATGCGCGCCTCGCGCTCGGGGAGGCCAATCCATGCTGGTCCTTCGGGCGTCTCGATGCGCGTGGTGATCTCTTCGTCACCAGGGAGTCCATAGGTACGTCGCAAGTCATGCAGCGGCACATACGGTCGCGCCTTAGCGATGCGACGCACCTGCGCCGGTGTCGCCTGACGAACCTGCTGTGCGCTCGCGACTGGACCGTCGTTCATCCGGCCACCACATAGAGATCACGCTTGGTGTGATTCAGCGCATCCACTGCGCTGTCGCTGCAGAGGACGATGTCTTCAATGCGGGCGCCGTTGAGGCCCTCAACGTAGATGCCAGGCTCGATGGAGAAGGCGTGACCTGGGACGAGCTTTGTGGTGTTCCCCGCGACGATGTACGGATCCTCGTGCTCCTCAAGGCCGATTCCGTGCCCGGTGCGGTGGAAGAAGTGGGCTCCCTCCCCTGCCGCGTCGATCACGGAACGAGCGGCGGCATCGACCGATTCGCAGCTCACCCCTGGGCGAACATGATCCATCGCCGCCTGGTGGGAACGCTTCAAGATCTCGTAGCGGCGCAGGTAGTCGTCGGTTGGTGGCACCGCCCCGTTCGGTCCGGTCACCCAAATGGTTCGGGTGGTGTCGGAGCCGTAGCCACCGAAGACGCCGCCAATGTCAAGCACGATTGCGTCGCCAGCGTTGATCACGCGCGACGAGGCCTCGTGGTGTGGCGAGGCCGAGTTTGGACCGGAGCCGACGATGGCGAACGATGAGACCTCGTGTCCGGCACCGGTGAGTCGCTCGCGCACTTCACGCGCCACATCGTTCTCGGTACGACCAAGCAGTTTGCCGCTGGTAATCGCCATGACAACGGTATCCACCGCTCGACCCGCGCCGCGCAGCAGTGCCGCCTCTTCGGCCGACTTCACCGTGCGCAGCTTGCCAATCACGTGTGACGCTAGTTGCGTCTGGGTAATGGCGCCGTGGGTGCGTAGTGCCGCCTCAATGCGAATCAAGAAGGTGGACCAGAGTCGATCGGAGACGGCGACGCCGCGCGAAGCAGAACCAGGTCGGCCGCCCGCCTTCACTGCGGTAGCAACAAGGGCAAACGGATCATCGGTCTCGCCGAAGGTGACGGAGGCCACGTGACCACCGCGCATCGCTGGCGCGCCGCCAGCCATGCCCGCTTCGAGTCGGGGCACGATCAGCGTTGGGGCACCATTCGCGGGGATCACTAACATGGTGAGTCGCTCAAGGGCCGGTGCGGCGTAGCCGGTGAGATAGCGCATGTCGGCACCGAAGCCGAGCAACACCGCATCAAGGCCGGCGTCGTTTACGGCGTCGCGCGCAGCGGAGAGTCGCGCAGCGTAAGCGGCGGGGCCGATGAGCTTCGCCTCAAGGGCGTGACCGGCGCCAAGTCCTGGAGTGGCGGCGGCGTAGGCGGCGTCAATCTCGGCGCTTCGGTTACTCATGCACCCTCCTCAGTTGCTGTCGCTAGGCTCGTCGCCGGCGGCACCGGCAGATCGAGTAGCCCTGCGAGGATCGCATGCCCGCGCTCAAAGAGCGCGCGGTACGGCATGGCGCGCACCGCCCCTGCGGCGATCAGGCTCGCCCGCCCCTCAGGATCGTCGTGCTGGACCAGGGCCAGGACCCGCCCCCCGGTCGCCGCCACGGCACGGACCGCCGCCTCGGCGTCGTAGGCGCGGGCGGTGGCGTCAACGGCCACGAGGTCGGTCGGGGTGGCCGGGTGAGCGGCGAGGAGCGCAAAGAGGGGTGCTGGCGTGGTGAATCGCTGAACATCCGCACCGAGGGTGCGCCCCTGCCCTTCGAGTCGGGTGGCCCAGATCAGATCGTCGGCCAGCACCAAGAGGCGCGGCGCGGTCACTCGACCGTCCAGGTCTCCCCTGAGGCGAGGAGCTTCTGTAGATCAACGGGGCCCTTTGCGGCACGTGCCGCCTTCGCTCCATCGATCTGCTCAACGAGGAGCTGGTCATGCGTTGGGCGTGGCACGCGACGGAAGACGCCGACCGGCACGGGGAAGTCGGGCCACCACATGCGGCTCAAGATCTGCGTGCGCGTGGCATCAGGATCGGTCTCATCATGTACCCAGAGGTCGGCAACGCTCACGCCGTTCTCGCCAATGGTCACAACCTCTGGCCGCAGGCCGTTGAGACGGATCCCCTTGTTCTTCTCAGCGCCGAAGATCATCGGCTCGCCGTGCTTCAGCACCAGCATGCGATCCTCTTTCACCGACTTGTCGGTGAAGTCGCGCCAGGCGCCGTCGTTGAAGATGTTGCAGTTCTGCAGCACTTCAAGGAAGGCGGCACCCGAGTGCTCGCCAGCGCGCTGCATCATCTCTTGCAGATGCTCAGAGTGCGTGTCGACCGATCGCGCGATGAAGCTCGCTTCAGCGGCGGCAACCAAGTTGAGCGGAATGATTGGCGTCTCGATGGTGCCGAGTGGCGTTGACTTGGTCTTCTTGCCGATCGGCGAGGTTGGTGATGCCTGACCCTTGGTAAGACCATAGATGCGGTTGTTGAACATGATCATCTTCATGTCAACGTTGCGGCGCATCGCGTGGATCAGGTGGTTGCCGCCGATCGAGAGGGCGTCGCCGTCGCCGGTGATCACCCAGACCATCAGGTCAGGTCGCGCCGCCTTGAGGCCGGTGGCGATCGTTGCCGCACGGCCGTGGATCGTGTGGAAGCCGTAGGTGTTCATGTAGTACGGGAGGCGACCTGAGCAGCCGATCCCGGAGATGAAGACGATCTTCTCCTTGGCGACGCCGAAGGTCGGCATGGTCTTCTGGGTCTGCGCGAGGATCGAATAGTCGCCGCACCCTGGGCACCAGCGCACATCCTGGTCGGACTCGAAATCCTTCTTCGTCAGCACCGGGAGTTCAGACTGGGTCACTTCGCGGCCTCCACACTCTCGCCGAGGATCGACTCGGCCTTCGCCTCAATCTCACCGATCTGGAACGGCTTGCCGCGCACCAGGTTGAAGCCCACGGCGTCGACCAGGTACTTGGCGCGAATGAGCATGCGCAGCTGGCCGGCATTCAGCTCAGGCATCAGCACGTGCTTGAAGTTCTTCAACATCGCCTCGAGATCGGTTGGGAGCGGATTCAGATAGCGCAGATGGGCGTGGCTGACGCGCTTGCCACGCGACTGCAGGCGCTCCACCGCTGAACGAATCGAGCCGTAGGTGGAGCCCCAGCCCAAGATGAGCAGGTCGCCCGTGGCCTCGCCGTAGATTTCAGTCGGCGGAATGTCGCGGGCGACACGCGCAACCTTCTCGGCGCGGAGCAGGTTCATGCGGTGATGGTTATCAGGGTCGTAGCTCACGGTGCCCAACTCATCGAGCTTCTCGAGTCCGCCAATGCGGTGCTCCAGGCCTGGGGTTCCCGGCACGGCCCACGGGCGCGCCAGCGTCTCAGGGTCGCGCTGATATGGGCGGAAGCCTGGCTTGTCTGAGGCGGGTGCGTTCTCGACCTTGATTGAAGGAAGGTCAGCGACGTTCGGAATGCTCCACGGCTCGGCACCCGTTGCCAAGAAGGCATCACTCAAGAAGACGACCGGCGTCATGTGATGCAGCGCGATGCGCCACGCCTCAATCGCCATGGTGAAGCACTCTGCGGGCGTCGCTGGTGCAATCACCGGAATCGGCGAATCAGAGTTGCGGCCGAACATGCTCATCAGCAGGTCGCCCTGCTCGGTCTTCGTTGGCATACCGGTCGAAGGGCCGGCGCGCTGCACATCAACGACGACGAGTGGCAACTCAACCATGACGGCAAGGCCGAGCATCTCGGCCTTGAGTGCCATGCCGGGCCCCGAGGTGGTGGTCATACCCATCGCGCCGCCGTAGGCTGCGCCAACTGCGGCACCGATCGCTGCGATCTCATCTTCGGACTGCACCGTCTTGATGCCGAGGTGCTTGTACGAGGAGAGCTGATGCAGGATGTCGGAGGCGGGAGTGATTGGGTAGCTGGCCAGGAAGAGGTCGCGCTCGGCGAGCTTCGACGCCATGACGAAGCCGAGAGCGGTCGCCTCGTTGCCAGTGATGTTGCGGTACGTGCCAGGTGGTAGGTGCGCTGCAGCAACGCGGTAGTGCGTGTGGAAGATTTCGGTCGTCTCGCCGAAGGCGTAGCCCGCATGCAGTGCGCGACGGTTTGCCTCGGCAATTGCATCCTTCCCGGCGAACTTCTCGGCGATCCACTTCTCGGTGCCAGCCATCGAGCGCTCGTAGAGCCAGAACATCACGCCGAGGGCGAAGAAGTTCTTCGTCAGCTCCACTTGCTTGCTGCTCAGGCCCAACCCCTCGCACGCACCAGCAACCATCGTCGACATCGGAATCTCATAGAGGTTGTAGCCCTGCAGGCTCTGGTTCTTCAGCGGATCCTCAGTGAATCCAGCCTTGCGCAGGTTGATGTCGTTGAAGGCGTCGGTGTTCACGATGATCGCGCCGCCTGGCACCAGGTCGCCAAGGTTTACCTTGAGCGCCGCCGGGTTCATGGCAACGAGCACGTCGGGGCGGTCGCCAGGGGTGTGGATGTCGCCGCTCGAGAAGCTGATCTGGAATCCTGAAACGCCTGGCAGTGAGCCGGCTGGCGCACGAATCTCGGCGGGGTAATCCGGCAGGGTAGAGACGTCGTTGCCGAAGAGTGCGGTGGTGGCGGTGAACTGAGAGCCGGTCAGCTGCATCCCATCGCCAGAGTCGCCGGCGAAGCGAATCGTGACGCGATCAAGCTCGGTAACCGTGCCGTGCTGCGCTCCCGAATCGGGGGTGGTCACGTCGCTCGTACTCCTCTGCCCGTGGGTCGGTTAGCGCCCAGACCGGGCGCGTCCACGCGAGACTACCGCATCTGGGTAGGCGACCCGTAGGGCGGCCAGGAGGCGCTCCTCGTCACGGCGGGAGAGGAAGTGCCAGAGCAGATAGAGGGTGACGCCGAGGGTCCAGAGTCCCCCGGCAGCCAGCACGCCAACGTGCATGCCGCCAGCCGCCACCTGGGCGAGCCCCTCGTCGAGCCCCGCCCCCCAGAGGAGCAGTGCCGCAATGGAGTAGCCAATTGTCATGACGCTGCCGTAGCCGCTCAGCCGACCGAATGAGAGGAACGAGAGTTTCGGTGCGTCGGGTTCATAGAAGTAGGCCGCCTCCAGCCGATGTGCCGCGAGTACGTCACGACCAAGTCGTGCATTAATGGTGCGCTCTAAAAATTCTGCGTGTCGCCGCGCAAACACCGTGTAGTAGAAGGTGTACCCCGCCTCGAGAAAGGCGAATGGAACAACAAAGAGGAGCAGCACGCCAACGGGCGCACCTGTGCTGAGGCCGGAGAGTGCAAGAAGCACGAGACTGACGATGCCCCAGATGGTGATCTGCCGAAAGAAGAGCCCCGAGTACGCGCCGAGCATGCCACGCATCCGGTCGAGTTGCGCCTCAAGAATGCGGAGTTCCTCTGCTCCCCCGCGTCGTGCTGCCATCGTCTCCTCCTTCATCATGTACCTACAGGTATAATCGCACGATGAAGCGATTGGCCGTGCTGCTCCTGACCATCGTTGCCGCCACGAGCCTCGGCGCGTGCAGCACCGCCGCGGAGCCGACCGGCACCCCGGCATACACCGTCACCCGTAGCTGGTCGAACGGCATGGAGGAGAAGGCGGTGGTCTACGCCGATGGGCGAACGATCATGACCCACGGTGAATACTCTGAAAAGGTCACGCTCCCAGCCGACCAGATGGCCGCCCTCGCCGCCGCGGCTGTACTCGAGATTCCTGCGGGCGCCAACAGTGACGACCCGATCATTGGCGTTGCAATTGGCGCCGGCGCACCGATTCGACCGGCGGGGCTGACGAAGGACTCGCTCCCCGAGCTGTTGAATCGGCTCCTCGACTCGCACACCCTGAATCCGTAAGGGCTGCTAGCGCGCGGTCGCCTCGATCAGCACGAGGTGTCGGCCAAGAACTTCGGCGCGGCGATCGCTAAATCGCGAGCCGAGCATCTCCCCCGCCGCCTGCTCCAAGGTCGCTGGGTCAAAGTTCGGCGGAGCGAGATCAATCACCGCAATCCGCCCACCCGGTGCGAGCCATGCGTGCGCCACGTCGATCATGCGTGCGCGCGGTTCTGCAGCGAGTTGGCTCAACACGAACGGCACCACCACGAGCCCCGCAGGAGCCCCCTCTGGTCCCGCGTCAATGGCACGGGGATGCAGATGTGCGGTTAGGCCGTGGGCGATGAGTCGGCGGCGGGCGCGTTCTAGGCGATCCTCGCGCGCGTCGTAGGCGCTCGTGTCGCCACGCGAGGCGAGCAGCACCGTCCAAAATCCGATCCCGGCACCAAGCTCCACGATGCGGCCTTCATAGTGAAGTGCATCGAGCCAGAGCACCGCGCGATCGAGTTCCCCCTGCCACGTTGCACCACCGAGTGGTCCGCGATCGTACGGCGCGCGATTCAGGTACCACGCCTCAAGTTCGTCGGGATGTTGCGGTGGAGGGAGCAGACCGAGTCGCGCCGGTATGCCGCTCTCACCAACTTCCGGCGCACCAGTAGTCGCGGGCACTGCTGGAGTTGGCGCGAGTGGAATACCAACGGGTGGCTGCGCACCTTCGGCGCGTCGGCGCAGACCCTCTTTTAGTTTTGTTTTGAGATACGGCTGACCGGGTGCGCGCTCAAGACAGGTGGCGCAGAGCAGGGTCCATGCCGAAAGGTCTTCGAGCGTTGTTGCAGAGACGGGGAGTCCGCACCAAGAACAAGAGAAGGGTGCGACGGCGCTCAAGGCGCCCGCCTCAGCGCGGCTTGGCGGCGTCGACGGCGCTGCGCGCGCCAGCCTTGTCCTTGTACCAATCGGCGTCGATCTGAATGTAGCCAGACCACTGCGCCGGTACCGACTCGGCTGGGAAGATCGAATTCACTGGGCACTCTGGCTCGCAGGCGCCGCAGTCGATGCACTCATCTGGGTCGATGAAGAGCTTGCGGTCCGTCCCCTCTTCGAAGTGGATGCAGTCCACGGGGCAGACGGCAACGCACGACTGGTCAAGTACATCAATGCACGGTTCTGCAATCACGTAGGCCATAGTCGTGAGCTCCTCTCTCTTATCCCCTGGTGGGGACCTGTGCGCGAGAAGGTACCACTTCCCGCCCGATGTGCCCTACATCCCCGAGGGCTGATACCCGGCGTCTAGGAAGGGGGCGGGGTCGTCCTGGAAGTCGAGGAGGCAGCCGCGCCCACAGAAGTAGAAGCGCTCCTGCCCAGGTGCGCTCACGTCGAGTGCCCCGCGATGGCGGTCGGCCTGGCCGGCTACGGCGAGCCCCGCGACTTCAATAGAGGTGGTGAGGGCGTCAGGGGCGATCGTCACCTCCATGCCGCAGACCGGATCAATTGCCACGCTCACTCTTCACTCCTCTTCCGCTCCGCCAGGAGCACCTCTCGCCGACGGATCTCGGCAATCGCCGCCGCCGTCTGCGCCTCATCGTATCGCGATTGCGGACGATCCTCAGACTTCGCCAGTGCGGCCAAGACCACGAAGATCGCCGCCAAGAAGAGCGCGTCGCCCACGAGCCACATGATCGCGCCGGCGAGCTGCTGATCCTCGAGCGGCGTTGGGCCCCAGGCTCGCTGCAGCGTTACATAGTGGGGGTAGAGCGGTGTTGAGGAGAACATGATCGCCACGCCGAGGAAGCTGTTCTGCGGCATCTGCGTAATCAGATAGGCCAGCGCACTCCCGCCACGCAGACGGTGTCGGATGGGGTCGACCGAGAAGATCGGCGCCCAGAAGAGGAGGGCGGTGCTCAAATAGAGCACGTGCTCCAAGTTGTGGATGAACTCGTCCTCGAGCGCCGTCTCAAACATGACCGAGAGGTGCGTTCCCCACATCACCGCGATGAGCAGCGTCCAGCCGACCAGCGGGTGGCTGATCACGCCGACGACGCGGCTCTGCAGCACGGCGAGGATGCGCGCGCGCCATCGCGGCGATGCGACACGCAGAAGGAGTGTCATCGGCCCCGCCTGCAGCAACAGGATCGGCACCGGGAAGAGCAGGATGAGGTGCTGCACCATGTGCATCGAGAAGAGGGTGGTGTCGTAGCGCTCGATACCTGACTGCAGCGCTAGGAGAAGGAAGGCCAGCGCGGCTGCGAAGCTGATCGTGCGACGGCGCGGGTACGGGTTCCCCGGATGTTCGCGTGCCACCTGGCGGATCGCGCGCGCCCAGAGCAGTCCAACGAGCACAACCGCAACGGTGACAACGGGGGGCCAGGCCCAGTAGAGGAGCGACTCCAGGGAGAGCTCCGGCGGGATCGGCCCGTGGGCTGGGATCAGCAGCAGTTGCGTCATACCCGCATCTTCGTCCAGTTCGTGGTTTTTTGGGCGGCGCTACAATCACCCAAGCACAGCCGACCAGCCCTCATTTGAAAGGTGGGAGTAGCCATGAACAAGTACGCCTACGCATTTGGCCTCCTCTTTGTGGTCCTCAGCGCCGTCTACCTCTTCGTCTCGAACGATCTGCAGGGTGCCACGCTCCTCTTCGCCCTGGGCATTGCCATGGCAACGATGACGCTGATCCTGATCCACGCCATGAACACCGACAGCTAACGGATCCCAAGCGATATGGAGTTTCTCCGCTCCCTGCTTGAATGGGTGGTCTCTCTCCTCGGACCATTCGTCGCTCCTGACTGGAGCGCACTCATCAAACTCATCCCACTCGGCGTCCTTCTTCTCGTTGTTGCCTTCTACGGCTGGGTCTTCTGGCGCTTCCGCCGCGCTGGACCTCGTCGCATCGGCATGCCGATCCGCAAGCCACAGGTCCCCTCGGGCATTCATCTGCCAGGGCCAAGCCTCGCACCGTTCCTGATCTCGGCAGCATCCGCCGCCCTCTTCTTCTCGGTAGCACTCGGTGGCCCAGCACTCGCCGTCGCGGGGATCCTCTTCGTCTTGTCGCTTGTCGCCTGGGGTCGCGAAGCCGTTCGCGAGTACGACACGCTCGGTGCAGGCTCAGCAATGGCGCTGCGCGTTGACGATGCCGCTGCAACAACAGCGCCGAGCGGCCCACCTGAGGGCGTCCATCTTCCGCCGCCATCTCTCCTGCCACTCCTCGTGAGCGCCGGCTCGGCCGTGATGCTCTTCGGTGTCGCAGTGGGACTCGAGTTCGCCCTCCTCGGCACACTCATGACGGCACTTGCACTGATTGGCTGGCTCCTAGATGCAGGGCGCGAATACCGTGCCACCGCCGAGGCCGACGCCACGGGTCACCTCGTCAATCCAACGCCACGGAAGACGCCAACGATCGCGATCGCCCTCTTTAGCCTCCTCTTCGTCTTCTTCGCCGGCTCGCAGGCAGGCATCGCTGGTGGCGGTGAGGCGAGTCCATCACCGAGCGGCGAACCAACCGCCTGTGCCGAGGGCGGCGATGCGACCATCACGATGTGCGCTGAACTCGTTGCCTTTGACAGCGAAACGATCACCGTGCCGGCTGGGGCTCCATTCACCATTCGCTTCGTGAACTACGACGCCGGTATCCCCCACAACGTCGCCATCCATGAAGACACGGGCACCGGCCCAGAGGTCTACCTCGGCGAGATCTTCAACGGCGTCGATGAGCGTATCTACGACGTACCCGCCCTCACCGCAGGGAAGACCTATGTCTACATCTGCACCGTGCACCCCAACATGATTGGGACGGTCATCCTTCAGTG
>CAMAXG010000044.1 GCA_945862225.1 Thermoflexus hugenholtzii JAD2
AATTGCGGAGTTGAGCGCCGCCCTCGCGACATCGCCAGCACTGCGCGCCGCACACGTGATCTGTACGACCGTTGGTGATGTTCGATCCCTCGTGCCAGAGCAACTCGCCGCCGCGGTGCGCGGAGCCAAGCTTGGCGCACAGGTGCAGATCGCGGCAAGCCCGAACGCGGCACTCGTTGCAGCTGCAGAGCACGACGGACCAATCATTGCGGCAGGATCGCTCTACCTGGTTGGTGCGATCCGTGGCGAACTAATGCGCCGCGGCGTGCTTCCAGATGACGGAAGCCGTGATGACGTGGCAGGATCTGCCACATGATCAAGCGCCCAACAAACCGCGAAGCGATCAGTCACTCATACGCGCCAATCCCAGCGACGACGATTGGGCCACTGCGCGTTGTGTGGGGAAGCCGCACCTACGTGATGGCGGTGGCGAACCTTACCCCTGACAGCTTCTCGGGTGATGGTCTCATGGCGCCGAGTGACTCAGCAAGCGATTTTCTGGATCGCGTGGAGCAACTTGCACGCGACGCAGTGCGCGACGGCGCCGATCTGCTCGACCTTGGCGCTGAGTCAACTCGACCAGGTCACACAGAGATCTCAGCGGCAGACGAGATCGCCCGACTTGCTCCCGCCATTGAGCGCCTTCGACGCGTGCTGCCCACACTGGCGCTGAGCGCCGACACCCAGAAGGTTGAGGTGGCCGCCGCGGCGCTCGACGCGGGGGCACACATGCTGAACGACATCTGGGGGACTCGCGTAGGTGATGAGATGTTGCAGCTCGCCGCTCAGCGCGGCGTGTCGATTGTCGTCATGCATAACCGGAGAGAGGTGGCCACTGGCCAGGACGCCGCCAACTTCACCGAAGAGTTCCTAGAGGAGATGTCGGCGGTCGCGGCGCGTGGCCGCGCGCTTGGCATCCCGCCAGAGCAGTTGATCCTCGACCCTGGATTTGGCTTCGGGAAGGGTCCCGCCCAGAACCTGGTCACCCTGCGACTCCTCGGCGCCCTACGCGATTTGGGCCACCCCGTGCTCCTAGGCACCAGCCGCAAGTCCACGCTCGGTCGCGTCATCGACGGGGCTCCAGCCGATCGACTCGCCGCCACGGTGGCCACGAGTGCACTCGGCGCGCTTGCTGGGGTCGACATCGTGCGCGTGCATGACGTGCAGGAGAACCGGGACGCGGTGCGCGTCATTGACGCTGCCCTGCGTGCAGTGGCTGACGACCCCGACGACGCCATCGGCCCGAACCCGAACCGTGCGGGTCGCCCTCCACGGCCGAGCCAGCGTGACCGCATCTCCGTGCGCAACGTGCGCTTTGATGCGGCGCATGGCGTCTACCCAGAGGAGCAGCAGAAGCCGCAGCCATTCTTCGTCGACGTTGAGGTAGACGCCGAACTCGCCCCAGCCGGTCGCGGCGACGCGCTCGCCGCTTCAGTCGATTACAGCGAACTCGTGCGCGTCGCAGTTGAGCGCGTTGGCGCAGGACGCCACACCGATCTCATTGAGGCACTTGCAGAGCGCATCGCTGACGCCGCGATGGAGGTTGTTGCCACGAGTGGAGCGACCGTGCATGAGGTGCGCGTTCGTGTACGCAAGCCTGAGGCTGCAGTAGCTGCACCGATTGATTGGGCCGGCGTTGAGGTAGTACGCACGCCGTAAGGCGAGCGACGAACCGCCCTACTCTTTCGGTCGGATCCCCAACTCCACCGCGATCGTGATGGACGACCCGTCGCGAAGCACGGTCAAGGTAATCGTTGCGCCAGGCGAGTACTGCACCAAGAGATCCTGGAGCGGATGGGCCTCATCAATCGCCGTCTCATTCACAGCGGTGATGATGTCGCCACTCTTGAGCCCTGCCGCTTCTGCTGGGCTGCCAGCAATGATTGGCGATGTGGTTCCATCGGCGATGATCCATGCACCGGCGCTCACCGAAAGATCGTTCTCTTTAGCGATGCGCAGATCAAGTGCCGTGTAGCGCACGCCGATCCACGGTCGCGAGAGTGGAACTCCAGCGAGTGCCTGCTCAAGGATTGGTCGTGCGATATCAATCGGAATTGCAAATCCAATACCCGCCCCCTCTGTGGAGATTGCGGTGTTGATACCGATGACTGCGCCACTGGAGTCAACAAGTGCGCCACCAGAATTACCAGGGTTGATAGCGGCATCGGTTTGAATGAGGCCGTTAATCGATCCGCTCTCCGTGGTGATGTCACGGCCGAGCGCCGAAACGATGCCAGCGGTGACGGAGTTGGTGTACACGCCGAGTGGCGATCCGATCGCAATTGCGGTCTGCCCAACCTTGATGCCACCAGAGCGCCCGAGGGTTGCCGTTGGCAGACCAGCTGCATCAATCTTTACAACTGCAAGATCGGTAAGGGTGTCGATGCCGTAGACCGTCCCCGTAAAGTCTCGACCGTCTTTCAGGTGCACAACGATTGACGTTTCATCTTCAACAACATGCTTATTTGTCACGATCCATCCGTCAGCTGAGTAGATCACCCCGGAGCCGATGCCATCGCCGTCAGGCGCTGTGACTTCAAGGGTGACGATTGCCGGAGAGACCCGCTCCGCAACAGCAACGATCGCCGACTGCTCAGAGACGAGCGTCTGCCGAATCTGCGTGGTGATGTCACCACCAGAGAGTCCATCAAGAAGGAGAATTGTTGCTGCAGCGCCGCCACCCGCGCCGAAGAGGAGCGAGAGGGCAAGCATGCCGGCGATCGCGCCACGGCTCAGAGACCCGGTTCCGGCACGAAGTGAATTGCGTGCCGCCTGCAGTGGGCCGCTTTCGCGCGTAATCCACGCCGCTGGTCCGGTGGCTGGCTCTGGCTCAAATCGAAGCGGCGGACGGCCCTTCACTGGACTCTTTGCAACCCTCTTTGGGGCGGCGGGGGTGCGCTTTGCTTTCTCAACCACGCGGTGTCTCCTTTGGAGCTTCGGTGCTCTCAGGTGCCACGCTCAATGAGGCGGGCGTCTCACTCACCGTAGAGGATGGCGGATCAGCACGTAGAACACTGCGAAGGCGGAGTGAAGTTTTCGCAACCTCGCCGAGGAGGGCCGCGGCACGCCGACCGAAGCTCACGAGCGTGGCCGGCCCTGTTTGGGCTGGGGCGGCCTCAGGGAGCTCGTCGCCCACCGCCTCGGGGTCGGCGGGGAAGGTGAGGGCGAAGCTCGTCCCCTCGCCTGGGAGGCTCTCCACCACGATTCGACCCGCATGCATGTCCACGATCGACTTCACGATCGCCAGGCCCAGGCCAGAGCCTGTGGCTCGGGCCGCTCGGTTCGCCGCCGCCAAGCCCTCCGTGCCGCGATAGAAGCGATCAAAGATGCGAGGCAACTCATCGGACAAGATGCCGACGCCCGTGTCGCGAACGGTAATCGTCGCGGCTCCAGTAGAGAGGAGTTGCACCGAGACGAGGACGCTGCCACCCCGCGCGGTGAACTTGAGCGCGTTGGCAACAAGGTTGGCAACAGCCTGCCCAACAAGCGCAGCATCGTGACGAACGAGCACCTTGCGTGTCGGCATGCGCTCGTCCACTGCGACACCTGCACGGCGTGCACCCGCAGCCGCCTGCTCCACCGCTGCACGCACGCTTGAGCGCATGTCGCCAACCACGAAGACTGGGCGAGCAATTCCCGCATCAAACCGCGAGAGTTCAAGAATGTTGGAGGTGAGTGCGTCCATACGCTCAAGCTGCCGACCGGCCTCAACGAAGAGCCTCTTCCTCGTTGCCTCATCAGTAGTGGAATCTTGTAGTAAATCAACGAATGCTCGCAACGCTGCAAGTGGCGTGCGAAGCTCGTGTGACACATCTGCCAGATGCTCTTGTCCGCGATCGCGCTCGCGGCGCAGCGCCTGCATCGACCCTTCTAGTCGATCGGCCATGAGATTGAACTGGTCAAGCAGCGCCACCATCTCGTCGTTTGCCGCAACCTCAATTCCTGTCGGCACACGAGCAGAGAGGTTCCCATCACTGATCGCCGTCGCCGTTTCGGAGAGAAGTTGAACAGGCTTTGCAAATCTTGCAGCCGCAATTGCAGAGACAACAATGGCCACGATCATTGCAAGAATGCCAACAAAGGTGATCGTTCCAGTGATTCCCGCAAGTCGCCATGCGCGCGTTGTTAGTGGCGAGATCAGCGTGACCTCAATGCTGATCGACGACGGGGCGCCGCCAATGATCACGACGCTCGGTTCTAGCTGAATTGAGTCACGTGCCTCCCCAGCCTCAAGCACCGCCCCATCGGAACTGATGAGGAACTCCGATTCAGCCGCAGGAGAGAAGAACTCCTTATCTGGATTCCATGTGCCAAATCGAACGCGAACATCTGCACGAGCGATATCAAGCGCAAGCTGCTGCAGCTCCGGGTCTTGCAACAAGAATCGTTCACGCACCTCCGCGTTGAGCTCGCCGTTGCTGTCAAGGATGTTCTTGGTCCCCGCAACGCTTTGTGCAAGGCTACGAACGGCACTCGAGACAGCGGCAGTGCGAGCCGTCTGCGCCGCGCGCTCCTGTGTTTCAAACTCTTGCGATACGCGATCAACAACAAGGTAGCCAGAGAGCGCAAGGGAGAGCGCCACAATGCCAAGGAAGGCGATCGTGAGACGTGCGCGCAGCCCTCGGGGTGGTACGCCGTACAGGGAGTCGGTAAGCGGGCTCAGGCGCCGCTCCGTTCACCACGATCACTGCGGTCAGAGAAGCTGTACCCCACGCCGCGAACGGTCAACACGAAGCGTGGCTTGTTTGGATCGGGCTCGACCTTGTCGCGCAAATGACTCACGTGCACATTGATCGTCTTCTCATCGCCTGCAATCGCTGCGTCGTAATCGCGTACACGCTCAAGAAGATCGCGTCGCGCGAAGACACGCCCCGGCTTCTCGGCGAGGATGCGCAAGATTTCAAACTCCGTTGGAGTGAGAGCGATGCGAGCCCCACCGCGAGTGACCTTACGTCGCTCTAGGTCGATCACCAGATCTTCGGCCCGAATGACACGCCCACCCATCGCGTCGGCGAGGTCGCCATAGGCGCGGCGCAGCTGCGACTTCACCCGAGTGAGCAGCTCGCGAACACGGAAGGGTTTCGTCATGTAGTCGTCGGCGCCCAGTTCTAGGCCGAGGATGGTGTCGACCTCCTCGTCGCGAGCGGTGAGGATGATGACGGGGGCCTTGGAGCCCCCAGCACGCAGGCGGCGGAGGAGTTCGAAGCCATCGATCCCAGGGAGGCGTACGTCGAGGATCAGGAGGTCGGGAGCCTGCTTCATGCCGATCTCAAGGCCCTTGTCGCCGGTCGCCGCCATGAGCGGCAGGTAGCCCTCGCCCTTCAGCGCCACCTCAAGGGCGAGCGCGACGGCTGGATCGTCTTCAACAACAAGGATCGTGGCTGCCATGCGCCGATGCTACACCCCTGACGGGGCTATCCTTCGCCTCGTATGAGCACGCCAAGCGCCCCCCAGGTGATGAACGGCCATCTAACGCCCGCTGCCACCCTTGCGGTGAAGGAGCGCGGCAAGGCTCTGCTCAGCCGGCCAACCCTGAATAAGGACACGGCCTTCAGCCGTGAGGAGCGCCGCCTCCTCGGTCTCGACGGGCTCCTCCCTGCGTCGATCCTGACCCTCGAGGAGCAGGTCGCCGTAGAGCTGGTCAAGATCCGCCGAAAGCAGGACCCGCTCGAGCGCTACATCGGCCTCGCCGCGCTCCAAGACCGCAACGAGACCCTCTTCTATCGCCTCCTTGTTGAGAACGTCGAAGAGTTCCTGCCAATCGTTTACACACCAACCGTCGGCGAGGCGTGCAAGCGCTGGAGCCAAATCTGGCGTCGCGCACGCGGCGCATGGATTACGCCCGAAGACGCATCGCGAATTCCTGAACTGCTACGCAATGCCTCCGGTGGCGCAGAGATTCGCCTGATCGTTGTCACCGACAACGAGCGCATCCTTGGCCTCGGCGACCTCGGCGTAGGCGGCATGGGCATCCCAATCGGCAAGCTTTCGCTCTACACCGCCGCCGCAGGGATTCAACCATCGTGGGCACTACCAGTCTCGCTCGATGTTGGCACCGACAACAGCGAACTGATCGCTGACCCGAATTATCTTGGACGCCGAACGCCACGACTCCGCGGCGCTGAATACGACGCATTTGTTGAGAGCTTCGTTCATGGCGTTCAGGCGGCGTTCCCTGGCTGCGTCATTCAGTGGGAAGACTTCAAGCAGCAGAATGCGATCCGCATCCTTGAGCGCTATCGTAACGCAGTCCCTTCCTTCAACGACGACATTCAGGGAACAGGAGCCGTTGCACTCGCTGGCATCATTGCGGCGATCGTTGCGGGCGGCGGGTCAGGCACGAAGAAGATTGAAGATCAACGAATTCTCTTCTACGGCGCTGGCGCAGCAACGCTCGGCATCGCGCGACTCTTGCGCCACACGCTGGCTGCTGCTGGCCTGCAGGGCGTAGCACTCGATACCGCGATCATCGCCCTCGACTCAAAGGGTGTCGTACATGAGGGGCGCGCCGAACTGGGTGACGGAAAGAGTGAGCTTGCCCTGAACGCGGCCGCAGTTTCGGCACTCGGCATTGGTGAACTGCTGAGCGCGGAACTCACAGATGTCATCGCCCAGGTGAAACCAACGATCCTGATTGGCACGAGCGGTCAGGCGGGCGCGTTCACGGAGCCAGCAATTCGCGCGATGGCGTCGGCCGCAGCGGCGCCGCTGATCTGGCCGCTCTCCAATCCAACCTCGTGCGCTGAAGCGACGCCGAGTGACATCTTCACGTGGAGTGATGGCCGCGCCGTTGTGGCGACGGGCTCACCGTTTGATCCAGTGGTTGTTGGCGGCACATCGCGAACGATTAGCCAGGCGAACAACGTGTACATCTTCCCTGGCGTTGGCCTCGCGGCAATTGCCGGCAGGCTGAAGTCCATTCCAGACGAGGCATTCATTGTTGCGGCGACGACCCTCGCGGCGCTGACCGCACAGAGCGCCCCCGCGGGCGGGGCGCTCTACCCACCACTTGCAGACCTACGCTCCATTAGTCGCGCCATCGCCATTGCGGTGATTGAGGCGGGCGCGGCGGCGGGATGGGCCTCGGCCGCCGATGGGGCGCGTGCCGCTGACCTCGTAGACGGCGCCATGTGGAGCCCGAACTACCGCACCTACGTTCCCGCTTAAACTACCGAAGAGCGAAAGGAGGAGTCATGCGAATCGGCGTCTTACGCGAAACCGTTCCAGGCGAGCGACGCGTTGCCCTCGTTCCCGATGCCGTGACCAAGTTCGTGGCGGCTGGACACCAGATCGTTGTGCAGCGCGGCGCCGGCGAGGCTGCCGGGTTCCTTGACGCCGCCTACGAGAAGGCGGGCGCAACGCTCGCCGCCGATGCTGCTGCACTTTGTGGTGGCAACCCCGAGATCGTCGTGAAGGTGCGCAAGCCGAGCAGCGCCGAGGCGGCACTCCTTCCGAAGGGCTCGACCCTGGTTGCCCTCTTGACCCCTGGCTCCAACGACGACCTTCTCCCAGCACTGAAGGAGCGCGGCCTCACGGCCCTCGCACTCGAGCTGGTGCCGCGCATTAGCCGCGCGCAGTCCATGGACGTGCTCTCTTCACAGAGCGGCGTCGCCGGCTACAAGGCGGTGCTGGTTGGTGCGAGTGCGCTCGACAAGTTCTTGCCGATGTTGACCACAGCTGCAGGAAGCATCGCCCCTGCCAAGACCTTCGTGCTTGGTGCTGGCGTTGCTGGCCTCCAGGCCATTGCCACGGCGCGCCGCCTTGGCGCGGTGGTGAGCGCCTTCGACGTGCGATCCGCCGCCGGTGAGCAGGTGCGCTCGCTCGGCGCACAGTTCGTAGAGCCCGCAGCAAAGGCCGAAGGAGCAGGCGGCTACGCCCGCGCACAGACCGAGGATGAGGCGGCACAGAACGCCGCGATCATTGCCGACCACATCAAGAGCCAGGATCTGGTGCTCACGACCGCACTGATCCCTGGGCGAAAGGCGCCGATTCTTGTGACTGATGCGATGCTTGCCACCATGCGACCTGGATCTGTTGTGCTTGACCTCGCCGCCGAATCGGGCGGCAACGTTGAGGGTTCCGTCCCAGGCGAGACGGTGGTGCGCCACGGCGTGCAGCTGATCGGCGTCGCGAACATCGCTGCTTCAGTACCACTTCATGCCAGCCAGATGTTCTCTACCAACGTGCGCACACTCTTGACGCACCTCAGCGGCGAGAACGGCGCGCTCACCGTGAACGCCGCCGACGAGATCACCGGACCAATGCTTGTGGTGCATAACGGCGCTGTGCCGGTGAAGGCATCATGACCGCGCTGCTGACCGCACTCGGCGCCGCCACCGCGCTTATTGCCGTGACTTCGGGTGGCACGCCAACTGCCGCAGCGTCAACGACGCTGGTCGATGCGCAGATCGTTGAGGTCTACGTCTTCCTCCTCGCCGCGTTCACCGGCTTCCAGATCATCACCAAGGTGCCGCCGCTCCTCCACACGCCGCTCATGGCGGCCACAAATGCCATCTCGGCGATCAGCCTCGTTGCGAGCATCGTCATCGCCGGCGCTGAGCGGCCGCTCTTCATCAACATCATGGGCATGGTTGCGGTGGCCGCTGCAACGATCAACGTGGTGGGTGGATTCGTGATTACAGACCGCATGTTGAAGATGTTCAAGAAGACCGAGGCGCCGAAGTAATGGATCAGCAGATCGGCGCACTCTTCGTACAGATCGCCTACATCGGCGCATCGGCGGCGTTCATCCTCGGCCTTCGCGGCCTAACGAAGCCTGACACCGCACGTCGCGGTATGCAGCTCGCCGCGTTCGGCATGCTGCTCGCCATCATTGGAACCCTGCTGAACCACGAGATCGTGAGCTACGAGTTCATCATCATCGGCCTCGTTGTGGGTAGCGCCATCGGCTTGCCGATGGGCCTCCTTGTACCGATGACCGCCATGCCGCAGCGCATCGCCATCAGCCACATGTTCGGCGCTCTCGCGGTAACGCTCGTCGGCATCGCCGAGTTCTTACACACCCGAGACTACGCGGGCGGCCCCGGCGTGATCAAAATGACCGCGATCGGTTTCGAAACGCTCTTCGGCGCCCTCACCATCACGGGATCATTCATGGCATTCGGCAAGTTGCAGGGATTCATTTCTGGTCAGCCGATCACCTTCCCCGGGCAGAAGCTGATTAACGCCGCCGTCTTCTTCGGCGCGGTCGGCTTGTATATCGCACTCATCTTCACACAGTCGGGCGGCTCCACTGGCGACTCTGGCTTGATCATGTTCGTCGTTATGACAGTGCTCGCCCTGATCATTGGCGTGACGCTCGTCTTGCCGATCGGCGGGGCCGACATGCCCGTCGTGGTCTCGCTCCTGAACTCGTACGCAGGCCTTGCAGCGAGCGCGACAGGCTTTGCGATCGGCAACAACATTCTCATCGTCGCTGGTGCACTTGACGGCGCCAGCGGATTCATATTGTCGATCCTCATGTCGAAGGCGATGAACCGCTCGTTTGCCAACGTGCTCTTCGGTGCGTTTGGTGGCGAGAAGGCGGCCGTCTCCGCAAAGAGCGCCGAGGGCCTCACAACGCGAAGCGTCACTCCAGAGGATGCCGCCATGCGCATCGGTTACGCCCGCAACGTGATTATTGTTCCTGGGTACGGCATGGCGGTGGCGCAGGCGCAGCACGCCGTGCGCGAGCTTGCCGAGCTCATTGAGAAGCGCGGTGGTCGTGTGCGCTTCGCCATTCACCCAGTAGCCGGTCGAATGCCTGGCCATATGAACGTGCTGCTCGCTGAGGCGAACGTGCCGTACGACCATCTCTTCGACCTTGATGAGATCAACGAAGAGTTCCACGCCTGCGACGTTGCCCTCGTGCTCGGCGCGAACGACGTCACCAACCCTGCAGCGAAGAGCGACCCAGGCTCGCCGATCTACGGCATGCCGATCCTCAACGTGCAGGACGCCGAGCAGGTCATTGTCGTGAAGCGCGGCATGGCCACCGGCTTCGCCGGCATTGAGAACGAGCTCTTCTACCTCGACAAGACGTCGATGCTCTTCGGCGACGC
>CAMAXG010000045.1 GCA_945862225.1 Thermoflexus hugenholtzii JAD2
CCCTTCGGGGGCGTCGAGGAAAGTCCGGGCTCCGAGGTGCAAGGCAGCGGGTAACGCCCGTCCGCCGTAAGGCGCGGACTAGTGCCACAGAGACGAGTCCGCCGCAGAGCTTCGGCTCAGCGGTGGGGTGAAACGCGGCAAACTCTGCCTGGAGCAAGGTCGAATAGGGAGGCATTCCAGTCGCTTGCGACTGGACCGGCGCACCGCCGGGACCTCCGGGTTGACCGCTAGAGCCCCCGAGCAATCGGGGGTCGAGATGGATGGCCGTCCCCCCGCAAGGGGGACAGAACCCGGCTTACAGGCCATCTCGCCGGACTCCTGCCCGAGCTCGATTCGTGCTTGGCTGCCCCCCAAAACACCCCTCCACAGCCCTGCCCAGGCACCCCCTTGACAGGGGCGCCAGGTGGGGGCAAGATGCACCTAAGTGGTTCCAAGTGGGGGAAGGTGGGGTAACACCTCCCAGTGGGCCGCGGCGGAGGGTGTACTGGTGTTTACCGGCGAATATCGTCATGCCATCGATGGAAAGGGACGCGTTGCCGTCCCTGCGCGCTTCCGAGCGCAGCTCGATGAGGGTGCCTTCGTCTCCCGCTGGCTCGACAACTGCCTCGCGATCTTTCCCCGCGCCGCGTGGGATGACCTCGCCGCTCGCGTCGCCGCCCTGCCTACCGGCAACGCCACCGCACGTGAATTCGCCCGATTCCTGTTCGGCAGTGCCTTTGAGGTAGAACTCGACGCGCAGGGCCGCCTCCTCCTTCCTGCAACGCTGCGAACCTGGGGCCAGCTCGACGCCGAAGCAATGGTCGTTGGCGCGCGCGATCACGCTGAGATCTGGACGCCGAAGCGCTGGGATACGTATCGCGGCGGCATGGAATCTTCTGACGCACTCGCCGCACAGCTCGAGGAGCTCGGCTTCTAATGGCGACGGGTGCGACCCTTCATCGCCCCGTCTTACTGACAGAACTGCTCCGCGCCCTAGCGGTGCGACCCAACGGCACCTACGTCGACGCCAATCTTGGTGGTGGGGGACACGCCGAAGCGGTGCTTGAGAGCGCGGGGCCCGGCGGACTCCTACTCGGGATTGATGCAGATGGTGGTGCGATCGAGATGAGCCGCGTGCGACTCGCTCGCTTCGGCGAACGCCTCTCCACATTCCACGGCAGCAGTGCACACCTTGCGCGCGCCATTACTGACGCTGGGTTTGGCGACGTTGATGGTGTCTACTTTGATCTCGGGCTCTCCTCTGACCAGCTCGTTGACCGTGAGCGCGGATTCGGGATTCGCGCGGGTGGCCTTCTTGATCTCCGCTTTGACACACGCTCCGGTGAATCTGCGGCTGATCTAATTGCGCAGGCGAGCGCCGCGGAGCTTGAGCAGATCTTCCGCGACTATGGCGAAGAGCCTCACGCGGCAAAGATCGCACGAGCGATTGTTGCAACGCGCGTGAGTGCGCCAATTACAACAGCAGAAGAGCTTGCTGCACTCGTTGAGCAGAGCGTGCCAAAGCGCTACGGCCCACCGTCACGAATTCATCCAGCAACGCGCGTCTTTCAGGCGCTGCGTATTGCCGTCAACGACGAACTCACTGCCTTGAGCACCGCTCTGGCCGCAGCGATTGCCGCACTGCGCGTCGGCGGACGCGTTGTCGTTCTTACGTATCACTCGCTTGAAGACCGCATCGTGAAGCAGGCGTTTGCCGCTGCAGCGCGCGTCTGCATCTGCCCGCCACGTGTTCCTGTCTGCACCTGCACGAATCAGGCAACGCTGCGACTCATCAACAAGCACCCGATCACCGCAAGCGACGAAGAGATCGCGGCCAATCCACGTAGCCGCAGCGCGAAGCTCCGCGCCGCAGAGCGACTGGAGCGTGCAGCATGACAACGATCGGTCGACCGCTGCGCGGCGCACAGCTGGTGACTCCGCCGTATCAGCCACGAATCTCGGACAGTCGAGCCGCAGCTGCAGCGCGACAGCGCACAGCCATTCGCAACGCCTTCACCCCATCAAGCACCGCTGTGGGGAGTGGCTCAATTCGAGTTGGCACGCGACCCGCACCTGGCAGCCCGGTTCCACGTACCGCAGTCATCCCTGGGGCGGCTCCGCGTGGGCGCATCGGCGTCAACTCGTGGAACGCGGTTGAGCGCCACGGGGGCCTCAGCGCCAAGCTCGGCTCGTGGCTCATGCCGACCGCCGCCATCTTTGGCGCATTCTTCATTCTGACCATCCTCTCGATCGAGATTGCAACGTCAACAGCGAAGGTCACTGCGCTCATCGATGAGCAGACCCGCCTCATGGAAGAGATTCGCGTTGGCGAGACAGACATGAGCCGACTCGGTCGGGAGCCGGCGGTGCGACGTCGCGTGACTGGCCTCGGCGTTGTGCAGCTTGTGGACCCACTTGTCGTGGAGGTTCGCTAGATGGCGCCAGACCCACGCACCGTACGTACCGACTCGCGCCTCCGCGCCAATGTCGTCACCCTTTTCCTGATCCTCATTGCCGGAGTGTGCGTCGCGCGCCTCGGCTACTGGCAGGTTGTTGCTCGCGATCAGCTGCTTGAGGCGGCCGCCGCCCAGCTGCGCACCACCGTCACGAACGAGCCTATTCGAGGAACCATTACCGACCGAACGGGTGCCGTCGTGCTTGCGACAACGGTGTTGCGCCATCGCCTCCTCTCGCAGGGATCGGTCGTCTCGGCGGCGGACCGGGCCGCCACGGCTGACGCGCTGATCGCGTCGCTTGCGCTGAGCCCCTCGGCCGCGACCAAGGTTCGCGCCGTGCTCGAATCCGGCCGCAAGTGGGGGGTGCTCCTTCCAGCGCTTGATGACACTCAGACCGACATCGTTCGAGGAGAGATCTCGGCGGATCGCGTCCGCGGCGTGACCCTCGAAGAGGTTCGCGTTCGCCTCTATCCGCAGCCTGGCGGCGGTGTGGGAACCACGCTCGCCAGCCATGTCCTTGGATTCGTCAACGCTGATGGTGGTGGCCAATACGGCCTCGAGGAGTACTACAACGAGCAGCTCGCCGGCGCGGCCAGCGTGAGCACCACGGTGCGCGGTACCAACGGTCAACTTGAGACCACCCAGGTGACGGCGGGTCGCACCCCATCAAACCTTCAGCTCTGTATTGACGCCACGCTGCAGACCCTGGTTGAACAAGAGGTGACGACCGCTGGGATTGCCGATGATGCCGAATCGGTGAGCGCCATCGTGATGGATCCCTACACCGGCGCGATCATCTCCTCCGCGTCGTGGCCCTCCTACGACGCCAACAACTTCGGCGTCATGGCCGCGCGAGACCCGAGCCGCTTCATCAATCCAGTAACGACTAGTGTCTATGAGCCTGGATCGGTGATGAAGGCGATCACCGCTGTTGCTGCGCTGGAGTCTGGCCTTTACACACCGGAGACGAAAATTCAGGACGAAGCGGTGCTCATGCTTGATAACGGTGCCACCAAGGTGCGCAATGCCGACCACAAATCAAAAGGGTCAATGACCCTCACCGCGGCGCTCGCCTGGAGTCGAAACATTGTTTTTACCAAGGTTGGCCTTTCCCTCGGCAAGACAACCAGCGATGCTGCAACTCGCCTGTACGCCACTTGGCTCCGATTTGGCTTCGGTGGCAAAACCGGAGTCGATGTTCCGAGCGAGAGCCAAGGGCTAGTCAACGATCCAACTAAGCGGCGTTGGCGCCAGATTGACCTAGCGAACGCCTCGTTTGGCCACGGCGTTGGAACAACGCTCATGCAGCTTGCCGTCGCATACTCCGCGATCGTCAATGGTGGCGTGCTCGTTCGCCCACGCGTCGTTGAGTCGGTGGATGGCGTTCCGATTCCAATCACCGTTCGCGGCACAGCGACGACGCCAGAGGTGTCGGCGCAGATGATCAGGATGACGGGACAGGTTACGAAGAGTGTCCCACTCTATGCGCGATTGACAAGGATCGATGGCTACGCGCACGGCGGCAAGAGTGGCACTGCACAGATCTGGCTGAAAGAGGCTGACGGCGGTAAGGGTGCCTGGGACTCTGAGCACTACAACTTCACCTTCGTTGGCTGGGTCGGCAAGACGGCACCTGAGTACGTCATCGCAATTTCCATTCGTCGCGGAACACCAGTCACGCAGCGCCAAGGCGTAATCGTGAACCGCATTGAGTCGTTCGAGCTCTTCCGCCGCATCGCGCAAGACCTTATCTCCGTGTACAACATTCCCCCCGCCGTTGCGGCTGCAACCGGCGGCTTGACTTCCCCCACCCACCCCGGCGTGCCGGAACCCTCCGCTCCGGTTATGCCGGCGGTGGGTGGGGATCTACCAGCGTTCCGCAGCCTGAGGCGCAGCTGATGGCCCTCTCGGCAGCTCCTCGAACGGTGAGTGGACCCCTCGCCACATCGGGCGATGAGCTGGCCAGCATCCTCGGCGGCACGCTGCTCGTTGATGGCAATAAGCCAATCCGCGGATGCGCAGTTGATTCGCGCGTCGCTGCGACAAACCAGATGTTCCTCGCCCTCCCAGGGGAGCAGACGCACGGCCTCCATCATGCAAGTGAGGCGCTGCGTGCCGGCGCGACGGCCATTGTCGTTGAGGGTGGAGAGGCAACCGCTGAGCTTCGGCAGGCGTTGGCCGAGGTGGAGCTGGCGGTTCGAGCGGCGGGCGCTTCACTGATCAGCGTTGAGGATGGGCGTGTCGCCCTCGGCCGTGCGGCCGCAGAGTGGCGCAACCGCTTCACGATTGAGGTGATTGGTGTCACTGGCTCTGTGGGGAAGACCACCACGAAACAGCTCATCGCCGCCGCCCTTGGGGGTGAGCAGGCCGGCTGTGCCGCCACCCCAGGGAACGCCAACAACGAGATCGGGCTACCGATGTCCCTGCTGAATCTTCCCGACGGAACCGTGCGCTACGTCGCCGAAATGGGGATGTATGTCGAGGGGGATATTCGGGCGCTCTGCACCCTGGCACGCCCCCATATCGGCGTAGTGACCGCCATTGATGCCGTACACGCCGAGCGGGCCGGGGACCTCGACGCCATCGAGCGCGGCAAGGGCGAGCTCGTTGAGGCCCTCCCGCCTGATGGCTGGGCCCTCCTCGCCGCCGACGATCTTCGCGTCGCTCGTCTCGCCACCCGAACGCCGGCGCGAAGCGCTACGGCTGGCCACGCCACCACCGCCGACGTTCGTATCGTGGACGCAGTGCTCAATGAAGCGTCGGGCCACACCCTCGTCACGCTGCAGATCCGCGCTGAATCGGTACGCGTCGATCTGCCGCTCTTCGGGCTGCACTTTGCGAAGGCGGCGGCGCTCGCCGTCGCTGTCGCCGATCGTTGCGGCATTACGCCGAGTGATGCAGCGGCTCGCCTCGCCGCCGTACAGCTGCCATCGGGACGCGCCACGGTTCGCATGATGTCGGGGATCCGCGTCATTGATGATGCATACAACGCAGCGCCAACCAGCATGGCGGCGGCACTCGCAACACTTGCCGCCTGCCGCCCACACCGCTTCGCGGCGCTCGGTTCGATGGGGGAGCTCGGGGCGTATGCGGCCGACGCTCATCACGCCGTTGGACATGCAGCTGCGATGAGCGGGCTCGAACTGCTCATCGTCGTTGGCGCAGAGGCTGATGGAATTGCCGAGGGCGCCCGCGCTGGCGGCATGCCGATCGAAAAGATCATGCGCCTCAGCAGTGATGCGGCGGGCATCACATCCGCCGTTGGGCTCTTGGGCGACATGGCCACGTCGGGTGACACCATCCTGGTCAAGGCATCGCGTTCGGTAGAGCTGGAGCGGCTAGTCAACGGGCTGGCCGTCCGCTGGAGTGAGGAGGCGAAGTGATTGTCATTGTTCAGGCGCTCGTACTCGCATTCGTCTGTGTCTTCGTGCTGATGCCGGCCTACCTGCGCCTCTTGAAGTACGCAGGATTCGGTAAGCGCGTACGTCGAGAGTTTGGCCCTGAGTGGCACATCGTCAAAGAGGGGACACCGACGATGGGCGGGCTCCTGCTCACAGGAATTGTGATTGCCCTCGCCCTCCTCCTTGACGTAGTCGACGCCTCCACCTACGCCGTCCTGCTCGCGCTTCTCGGGGTCACCCTCCTCGGCGCGTTTGATGATTGGCTGAATGCGCGCACTGGCGATGGCATCTCAGCGCGACAGAAGCTGCTCTGGCAGACCGGGGTGGCGATCATCTCCGCTGTTTATCTGCAGCAACACTTTGCCTTCAACTCTCTTGTGGTTCCGTTTGTAGGCGAGGTGCCAATCGCGCCAATCCTATGGATCACCGTTGCAGTCGTCGCGATTGTTGCGACGAGCAACGGGGTCAATCTGACCGATGGCCTGGATGGGCTCTCAGGTGGAACGATGACATTTGCCTGGATCAGCTACATGGTTATTGCACTGCTGAATGCGCCAGGGCAGGTGAATCTTGCGATCGTCTGCGCACTGATTGCCGGTGCTCTCGTTGGCTTCCTCTGGTTCAACGTGCATCCCGCGAGCGTGATCATTGGTGATGCAGGCGCACTCGGATTCGGCGCCGCACTTGCGGTGACGGGCTTGGTGACCGGCCATGTGCTCCTTCTGCCGCTGATCGGCATCATCTTTGTGGTCGAGACTGGCTCGGTCATCCTGCAGGTGGCGAGCGTCAAGCTCACAGGTAAGCGCATCTTCTTGTTCACGCCGATCCATCACCACTTTGAGCGGCTCGGCTGGGCAGAGACGCAAATCACCTTCCGCTTCTGGGTCATCGGTGCGATCGGCGGCATCCTCGGCATCGTCACCTTCCTGGCAACACGAGCGCAGGGATGAGTGGCGACGGCCTCACCCTGGCGGACCTTGAGGCGCCAGCCATTGCGGCTGGGAGCCTCCGTGGGCGCAACGTTGTTATCCTCGGCGGCGGACGCACCGGCCAGGCGACTGCCGCATTCGCCGCCGCGGCAGGTGCAAACGTGACGGTGCACGATACGGACACGATCGATCGGGTGGTTGGTGCCACCGAGGCGTTCGCCGGCAGCACTATTCGGACCTCGTTCGGCGATGCCGAGAACCTGGCGCCACTCCTTGCCGATGCAGATCTTGTGGTGCATAGCCCTGCGGTTACGCTCGGATTCCCTACGGTGCGCCCCGCCATTGAGCGTGATCTCCGCACCTTTGCCGCCGGGGCGATCCCGCTGGTGGGAGAGGGTGGAGCCCGCGGCCATCTCCTGATTAGTGAGCCTGAGTGGGCACTTCGACTCTTGGGCAACCGTTGGCGCGTCGGCGTGACGGGGACGAAAGGGAAGAGCACCACGAGCAACTTGATCGCGACGATCCTGGCACGAGATCCATCGCACCCAGTGGAGCTCGGCGGCAACAATGGGAAGCCACTCATCGGTCGTGCAGCCGCTCTTCCACCAGAGACGCGCGTCGTGATTGAGCTGTCTGAACTGCAACTTCCATCACTTCATTCGTCGGTTGATGTTGGGGTGTTTACGAATGTGACCGTTGATCACCTCGATCGACACGGAACCGTTAGCGCGTATCGCAGTGTGAAGCGACTCCTCGCAGATCGCATCGCAGACGATGGCGTGATGGTCGTCAACCTTGATGATCCCGTGGTGGCCGCGTATGGCGGAATCGGGCGCGTCGAGATGGTCGGATATCGCTTGAGCAGCCCTATCCCAGGCGGGGTTGGCATTGTTGACGGTTGGATCGTTGCCGCTGGTGTGCTTCGCGCGCCGCGATTTGGCGGCGGTGTCGCCGCCACTGGCCCAAGCGGGCGCATCATGCCGGTGGGCGAGATTGCACTCCCAGGCGAACATAGCGTGAGCAATGTGCTCGCCGCCGTCAGCGTGGCGCTCATTGCAGGGGTTGCCCCAGATGCAATCCGTAGCGCGGTGAGCTCATTCACCGGCATCCCGCACCGACTTGAGACAGTCGCTGTCGTCAACGGTATTCGCTACGTGAACGATTCACAGGCGACGCAGCCAGACGCGGTAGCCGCCGCTGTTCGCTCGTTTCCAAAACCGCTTGTGCTGATTGCTGGTGGGCGCAGCAAGGGGCTCGACCTGACCGACCTGGCGCCGATCGTTGCCGAGCGCTGCTCTGCAGCCGTGGTGATGGGGGAACTCGCTGATGAGCTTGAAGCGCTCTTCCGTGGCGCGGGCCTGACGCGTATTGAGCGCGCGACGAGCGTCGAGAGCGCGGTTGAGGTTGGCACGAGCTTGGCCCGCGAGATCGGCGCACCGAGCGCAGATGGGATTCGCGCGACGCTGCTGTTGAGCCCAATCGGCTCGAGCTTTGATATGTACAACAACCCCTTTGGCGCACGCGGCGAAGCGTTCCGCGCCGCCGTCCTCGCGCAGGTTGAGGCGACACGATGAGCCGGCTTGTGCGACAACCAGGCGTGACGCGCACCCCAGGAGCCCGCCCATCGAACGGAGGGGCGCCGCATCGAGGTGGCTCTGCGCGGCAGCGAATTGCGAGTGCGCTACGAGTTGAACGTCCTGGCGAAGACATGGCGATCCTCTTCCCCGCAGTTGTCCTTGTGGGGATCGGGGTGCTGATGGTCTTCTCCGCCTCAGCAATGAATAGCCTGATGAAGAACAACGATGCCTATGACGCAGGTGGTAAGCAGCTCGTCTACGCAATCATCGGGGCGTGCTTCATGTACATCTTCTCTGCGACCGATTACCGCCGTTGGCGCTCCCTCGCGCCAATCGCCATGGTCGCGTCACTTGCCCTGCTCATCGCCGTGCTGATCCCTGGAGTCCCCACGGAGGCTGGGCTACGACGCTCGCTCTCAGTAGGACCGATCAGCATCCATGCGGCTGAGGCGGCCAAGTTCTCGCTGATCCTCTTCCTCGCGGACTTCCTGGCGCGCCGAGGTCACGAGATCGGCAAGACGTTTGAGACGATGGTCTCGCCACTCTTGGCAATCGGGCTCTCTGTAGTCCTCGTACTGGTCGAGCCAGACCTAGGCACGGCGTCGATTCTCGGCCTGATCGGATTCTCAATCCTCTTCGTCGCGGGGATCCCCCTGCGCTGGGTGCTGGTGCCGGGCTCTATCGTGGTAGCGGCTGCCATTGCCCTGATGTTCACGAACAGTTACCAGGCGGCGCGCCTCGGTGGGTTCACCGACCCGTTCTCTGATCCCACCGGATCCACCTATCAGACGCTGCAAGGCTTGATCGCGATGGCGGTCGGTGGGCCGCTCGGCTCAGGCCTCGGCTCCTCCCAGCAGCTGGGCGGGATCAACATTCCGTACGCATGGAACGACTACATCTTTGCGGTGATTGGCGAAGAGGCAGGCCTCGTCGGCATGCTCGTCGTGATCTCCGCCTTCCTGGCGATCGCCCTCCGCGGCCTCCGCACCGCGCGTCGCGCCCCCGACACCTACGGCGCACTCTTGGCCACCGGGATCGTCGTATGGATCTCTGGACAAGCATTCATCAACATCGCGGTTGTTCTCGCCCTGCTCCCAGTGACCGGCGTGCCGCTCCCACTGGTCTCACAGGGCGGCTCATCACTCATTGTGTTGATGGCAGCGATTGGGCTGCTCCTCTCGGTATCGCGTGAGACGATGGTTCCAAGCCAGGCAGGAGGTAGTGATGCGGGTGCTCATCGCGGGTGGCGGAACGGGGGGACATCTATTCCCAGCGTTCGCCGTAGCTCGTACGGTTCGCCAACTCCATACCGACGCTGAGATCAGCTGGCTCGGCGGCGCACGTGGCGTTGAGTCACGCCTTGTTCCAGAGGCGGGATACCCGTTGA
>CAMAXG010000046.1 GCA_945862225.1 Thermoflexus hugenholtzii JAD2
TTGGCATCCTGGGGGGTTTCGTCGGGTATCCTCCGAGCGTGGAACCTTTGAACGCAACTCCGTGCCCCTGGCTCCTTGACCCAAGCGGAGCAATCACCATCACCCCTTCACGTACCCTCAGCCACTGCGGCGCTGAACCCGCGCGCCCCGAACTGGCCAAGGCCATTCGAGCAGAGCGCTGCATCGTGGGCGGCGCCTGCCCGATTCGCCAGGCGCGCGAGGCGCAGCTCGGCACCCTCGCGGCAAGCCTCGCCCCTCGTCAGCCTGTCGGCGACGCCGCTGTCATCAGTACCGCCGCGCTGCCACGCCCGTCAAACGGTTCGCCGTGGCTCCGCGTGCTCCTCGTCGTCGTGCTCGCCGGCGTCATCACCGTGGCGAGTGGCCCCGTCGCCGGCGTGGTCGGCCCGATCCTGACCTCAGTCGTTGGTTCGCTCACCACACCAAGCGAGGCCACCCCGACCCCTTCAGTTGAAGCGACTCCGACCGCCAGCCCGACCGAGTCGCCGACGCCAAGCCCTTCGCCGAGCGAGTCGCCGTCTCCAACGCCGTCGCCATCCCCTTCAGCGAGTGCCACGGCGCCAAAAACCTACGTGGTCCGGGCAAATGACACGCTTTATGACATTGCGATGTCTCTCGGGTTAGGCCCAGATGGCTACAAGCAGATTGCCGCCCTCAATAACATTGCGGGCCCTGCGTACACAATCTCGCCCGGGCAGGTGCTCAAGCTTCCGTAACCCCAGGCCGAGTCAGGGGGGCTGTGGTAGGCTCGCCGAACGCGATCGCGAGATTGCGCCACCTGCTTCTGCTGGCGGCGTCACCTCCTGAGCGCGAATACGTCGTAAGGAGAACTACAAACTTGAACGAAGAACTGACCCCTGGCGCCGCCGATATTGAGGCGGGTGCCGACGCTGGAGCAGCAGCTCCAGCACGCAAGGCGAAAGCCCCTGCAAAGCCGAAGAGCGTCAAGGTGAAGGCAGCAGATTCGACGGAGGCCCCTATGGTCGACCTCGCTGATGTCGCACCTGCTGAATCGGCACCAGTAGCCACCGAGGCACCAGTCGCCGCGCCCGCCGCTGCGCCAACGCCACGTGTGTGGACCGGCCCTGAGCCAACCACCATGGAAGAGTTGCTCGCCGGTGCAGGTATGCCAATCAAGAATCTGAAGCAGGGCGACGTCCTCGACGGCATTGTTGTGCGCGTCGATAAGGACGAGGTCCTCGTTGACATTGGCGCGAAGAGCGAAGGTGTTGTTTCAAGCCGTGAACTTCACGGCCGCAACGGCGAAGAGGGCCCAGCCCTCACCGTCGGCGACACCGTACTCGTCTACGTCATGCAGCCAGAGTCGGAAGATGGGCACGTTGTGCTCTCAATCCGCCGCGCCGGCATGGAGCGCAAGTGGCGCACGATGCAGGAGCAGCTCGACGCCGGCACCATCATTGAGGCCGCCGTTATCGATCACAACAAGGGCGGACTCATTGTTGACTGTGGCATTCGCGGCTTCGTGCCGATCAGCCAGATCGTCGACTTCCCGCGCCGCCCAGCTGGCGACGCACCGCGTGACGCCATCCAGGAGATTGCCGAGAAGCTGCAGCCGTACGTTGGTCGCAAGCTGCGCATGAAGATCTTGGAGGTGAACCGCAAGGGGAACCGCCTGATCCTCTCCGAGAAGGTTGCGCACTATGAGGAGCGCCGCGGTAAGCGCGACGAGCTCTTCAGCACCCTTTCGGTTGGCCAGCGCGTTGCCGGTGTGGTGCGTTCGATCGCGCCATTCGGACTCTTCGTTGACCTCGGCGGCATCGACGGGCTCATTCACAAGAGTGAAATCAGCTGGTCGAAGGTTGCCAACCCAGAGGCAGGCTACAACGTTGGCGACTCGGTCGACGCCGAAGTCATCGACATCAACACGGAGCGTGGGCGTATCAGCCTCTCGATCCGCAAGTTGCAGCCAGACCCATGGAATGCCGCAATTGCCGACATCAAGATTGGCGATTTCGTTGAGGGAACCATCACCAAGCTTGTCAACTTTGGTGCCTTCGTGCGCGTGCGCGACGGACTCGAGGGACTCATCCACATCAGCGAGCTCTCGCACAATCGCGTCACCCATCCGGGCGACGTCGTGAAGGACGAGCAGACGCTGAAGCTCAAGGTGATCAGCCTCGACTCTGAGCGACACCGACTCGGGCTCAGCCTCAAGCAGGCTGAAGAGACCCCAGTGCGAGAAACGCCAGCCGCCGAGCCGAAGCGCGAGACGCGTCGAGCTCGACCAGAGCGCAGCTTCTCTATGGATGACGCCGTACAGGAGCCAGAGGGTGGTATCGACACCACGCTCGCGGCAGCCTTTGCCGGCATCCGCGAGAAGATCGCCGAGACGGCCGACGACGCGGCTGGAAGCGATGGCGAGACGAAGAAGAAGCGTGCTCCAAAGAAGGCCGATGACGGCGAGAGCGCGACGGAGGCCATTGAAGAGGCCCTCGCCGACGCCGCCCCAGAGGCCCCTGCCGATCAGGCCTAGTCTCGCGGGGGCGTTGAGCCCCTTCGTGAAGCGCCCAATCGGAGTGGTAGACTTCCTCTCCGCACAACTGCCTGGCGACCTACGCCTGGGAGCGGGGATCGGAGGAGCGCATGGCCACGGCTGACCGCTTCGATCGCTTCACGGATCGCGCCCGTAAGGTGCTGACGCTCGCCCAAGACGAGGCGCAGCGCTTCAACCACAACTACATCGGCACAGAGCACCTCCTGCTCGGCCTTGTCCGCGAGGGCGAGGGCGTCGCGGCGAAGGTGCTGGAGAACCTCAACGTCGAGCTGGCCAAGGTTCGCCAGGCGGTTGAGTTCATCATCGGACGTGGCGAGCGCCCCGTCGTTGGCGAGATCGGCCTGACGCCGCGCGCCAAGAAGGTGATCGAGCTCGCGATCGATGAGGCGCGCCGCTTGGGCCACAACTACATCGGCACCGAGCATCTCCTCCTCGGCCTTGTGCGCGAAGAGGGTGGCATCGCCTCTGGCGTGCTCGAGTCCCTCGGCGTCAGCCTGGAGAAGGTGCGCCACGAGGTGGTGCGCGTGCTTAGCCAGTCATCGACCCCAACCGCCCAGCCAACCGAGCGCCGCAGCGGCTCGAAGACTCCAACGCTCGACGCCCTCGGCATCGACCTCACAGAGGCGGCCCGCTCCGGACGCCTTGATCCAGTGATTGGTCGCGAGAAGGAGATCGAGCGCGTCATTCAGGTGCTCGCGCGTCGCACCAAGAACAACCCAGCACTCATCGGCGAACCAGGCGTCGGCAAGACGGCGATCGCCGAGGGGCTCGCGCAGCGCATCGTCAAGGGCGATGTTCCTGCCCCGCTCCTCGACAAGCGTGTCGTTACGCTCGACATGGGCTCGCTCGTTGCCGGAACCAAGTACCGCGGCGAGTTCGAAGAGCGATTGAAGAAGGTACTCGAAGAGCTGCGCGCATCGCGCGACGCGATCCTCTTTGTCGATGAGCTGCACACGCTCGTCGGCGCTGGCGCCGCCGAAGGTGCAATCGATGCGGCAAACATCTTGAAGCCACCACTCGCCCGCGGCGAGATTCAGTGCATCGGCGCAACCACCCTCGATGAGTATCGCAAGCACATCGAGAAGGACCCAGCGCTCGAGCGCCGCTTCGCGCAGGTCCTCGTTGCTGAGCCATCGGCTGATGAGACGATCGAGATCCTGAAGGGGCTACGCCCACGCTACGAGGCGCACCATAAGGTGCGTATCTCGGATGAGGCACTTGCTTCAGCGGTAGAGCTCTCCGTTCGCTACATCAGCGATCGGCAGCTCCCAGATAAGGCGATTGATGTGATTGATGAGGCCGCAAGTCGTGTGATGTTGCGACACTCGTCGCCACCCGCCGACTTGCGCTCGGCGCGTCGCGAAGCAGACGCCGTGGAGCGAGATCAGCGCGACGCGGAGGCGGCCGGTGCCTTTGATCGCGCCCTCTCGCTGCGAAACCAAGGCGAAGGCCTTAAGGCCCGCATCGAAGAGCTCGATCGCGCCTGGCGCCTGAGCCTGAATCTTCCGCCAGCACCAGGGTCGACGGCACCCGCTGCCGCTCCTATGAGCGCGCCCGATGCACCCATTGCGATCGCCGCCCCAGCTGCACCTGAGTCGCGCGAAGACACGCGCCCCGTGGTGACGGAAGACGAGGTCGCCGCCGTCGTCTCGATGTGGACCGGCATCCCAGTGATGCGCTTGGCCGAAGCCGAAACCGCACGACTCCTCAAGATGGAAGAGACGCTCAGCGCTCGTGTGGTTGGGCAGGAGCAGGCAATCTCAACACTGAGCCGCGCCGTGCGACGTGCACGGGCCGGGCTGAAGGATCCGAAGCGCCCAATCGGCAGCTTCCTCTTCCTTGGGCCAACTGGCGTCGGCAAGACCGAGCTTGCGAAAGCGCTCGCCGAGTTCATGTTTGGCACTGAGGATGCGCTCGTCAAGATCGATATGAGTGAATTCATGGAGCGCCACAACACGAGTCGCCTCGTCGGTGCCCCTCCAGGCTACGTTGGCTTCGATGACGGCGGTCAGCTCACCGAGGCGATTCGACGACGCCCATACTCCGTCGTGCTTCTCGACGAGATCGAGAAGGCGCACAGCGAGGTCTTCAACATCTTGCTGCAGATCTTGGAAGATGGGCAGCTCACCGACGCGAAGGGGCGACGCGTCGACTTCCGCAACGTCATCTTGATCATGACCTCGAACCTAGGCGCGCGACAGATTCAGACTCCGTCGTCACTCGGCTTCCGCTCACGCGGCGAGGGCGAGGCGGCGCGGGCTGCAGACGAGTACACGCTGATCAGCGAGAAGGTCGACGAGGAGTTGAAGAAGGCGTTCCGCCCAGAGTTCCTCAACCGCGTTGACTCGCGCATCGTCTTCCGCCCACTCAATCAAGAGGAGATGCGTCGCATCGTCGACCTGCTCGTGAAGCGTGTTGTGGCGCAGTTGCGCACGCAGGGGCACGACCTCGTCATTACCGACGGGGCGAAGGACCACCTCATCAAGGTTGGGTACGACGTCTCGTACGGTGCACGCCCGCTGCGCCGCACAATCCAGACGCTCATCGAGGATCCACTCGCCGAGCGACTGCTCAAGGGTGAGGATCCGATCGGCGCGTCGTATCTCGTTGATCTTGTGGATGGCGCGATCACCATCATGATTCGCGAAGAGGGGGTAGCTTCGCCCGCCGCTGTGCCGGCTGAGCCGGTCGGCGCAGTCGACTAGCGCCTCCGCCGAATGGCGAAGAGTAAGAGCGTCTGGCTCTGTCAAACCTGCGCCTTTGAGGCGCCCGCCCTCGAGAATCCCTGCCGCAGTTGTGGCTCTTGGAACTCCCTCGTTGAGACGGTTCGTGATCGACCCTCCGCACGCGTGCGTGCCGCTGGTGGACGAACCGCAGCGGCGCCAGTGCAACCACAACCGCTGCGCGCAGCCAGCGCCGATCGAGCGCCGCGCCTCCCGCTCGGCGTCCCCGAACTGGATCGCGTTCTTGGTGGCGGCGCCGTGCCTGGCTCCATCATCTTGCTCGGCGGTGAACCGGGGATCGGCAAGAGCACCTTGCTGCTGCAGGCCGCCGCGGGGATCGCGCTCGCTGGCGGGCGCGTGCTCTATGCGTCGGGCGAAGAGTCGGCGGCACAGATCGCCGATCGCGCCGAGCGACTCGGGCTCATGGCAACCGTTGCTGCTGACAGTGTTGAGATTCTCGCTGAGAGCGAAGTTGGCTCCATTGCGGAGGCCACACAGAGCAGCCGCCCAACGCTACTGATTGTTGACTCCATTCAAACAGCAACGCTCGCAGAGCTTGAGGGACCCGCGGGCAGCGTTGGCCAGGTTCGGGGGAGTGCCGAGGTGCTCGCCAGCGTTGCGCGGGCAACTGGTGCGGCAGTAATTCTCGTTGGCCATGTCACGAAAGAGGGGAGCATCGCTGGGCCAAAGACGCTCGAACACCTTGTTGATGCGGTGATCATGCTCGATGGTGATCGTCACGGCACTCTGCGCACGTTGCGTGCTGCGAAGAACCGCTTCGGTTCAACCGATGAGTTGGGTCTGCTTGAGATGGGGGAGAGCGGCCTCGCTGGAATTGAAGATCCAGGTCGCGCCTTTATTGATGATCGTGATGAACGTGCACCAGGTGCCGTCGTTGCCCCGCTCCTGGAGGGGAGCCGCCCAATGTTGGTTGAGGTGCAGGCGCTTGTTGCGGGTACGGCATACGGCACACCGCGCCGCACCGGTCGCGGGCTCGATACCGCGCGACTCTCTCTCTTGTCTGCAGTGCTCGCTCGTCGCGCTGGGATTGCGCTGAGCGACCGCGACATCTACGCCAACCTGGTCGGCGGCATTGTGCTTGATGAGCCCGCACTTGATCTACCACTTGCCCTCGCACTCGCCTCATCGCAGAGCGACCGCCCCATTAATCGCGCACTCGTCGCTGTCGGTGAGGTCGGGCTCCTCGGCGAACTTCGACCCGTCTCTGGCCTCGCTCGACGACTCCGTGAGGCGGCACGACACGGATTTACGACAGCGATCGTTCCTTCCCCGCGACGTGGTGCCGCGAGCGAGCCAATGCCCGAAGGGATGAAGGTCATCGCCGTGCGCACCTTACGCGAAGCGATCACCGAGGCACTCGGTGAGTAGCGGCCCGACGTTTGACGTCATCGTCGTGGCGGCGGGCTCTGGCCTGCGCATGGGCGGCGTCGACAAGTCACTCATCCCCATTGCCGGAAAGCCGGCACTGCGTTGGTCACTTGAAGCGTTCGCGTCAACCGCTGGCGTTCGGCGCATCGTCGTGGTCACCGCACAAGAACGTGTCGCAACCTATGCCGCCCTGCCGTGGATTCCCACTCCTGTTGTTGCCGTTGTGCCTGGTGGTGAGACGCGCTCTGCATCGGTCGCCGCTGGTCTCAAGGCACTTGAGCGCGCTCCGGGCGACGCAGGTGAGGTACTACTCATTCACGACGCCGCACGTCCAGGCGTTGATGCCGAGGTAACCCTCCGTGTCGTGGCCGCCGCCCTACAGCACGGTGCCGCGGCGCCCGTCATGCCAATCGCCGACACACTGAAGCGCATCGCGCCAGGCGTCACTGGCGCCACAACAGCCCACAGCTCAGGGAGCGTTGATCGCGCGGGCGTCGTCTCAGCACAAACGCCGCAAGGGATCGCCGCACACCATGTCGCCGCATTTGCCGCTGCGCTCGACAGCGACACTGCGGCGACCGACGATACGAGCGTTCTTGAATCGATCGGCGTTGCGGTTGAGCTTGTCCAAGGATCGGCGCGCCTGCGCAAGCTGACCGAGCCCGACGACATTCTCTCCGTCGGCGCGATGCTGCGACCCTCGGACCCGACGGTCTCCTTCAGTGAAATCCTCTCCTCCCTCCCTGGAAGCCGCATCCGCGTTGGCTGGGGCGATGACGCCCATCCAGTTGGTACAAGCGGCACGCTCCATCTCGGTGGACGCCCCTTCCCCGAAAGCCCAGCGCTGATCGGGCACTCCGATGGCGACGTGGTGCTCCATGCGGTGGCAGACGCGCTGATTGGCGCCGCCGGACTTGGCGACCTGGGGCGACTCTTCCCGGCAACCGATGCGACGCCGAAGGGGATTGCGAGCGGAGCGCTGCTCGCCGAGAGCGTGGAGCGCGCTGCCGCCGTTGGCGTGCAGCCGCTCTGGGTCGATCTGCTCATCACCGCCAGCGCGCCAAAGCTCGCGCCGCACCTCGACGAGATTGGCGCGAATGTAGCCAGCCTCCTTGGCATTCCCGCAGATCGCGTCAGCGCCAAGGCGTCGAGCGGTAATCTGGTGGGCGATGAGGGTGCCGGCAAGGCGATTCGCTGCGCGGCCATCCTTGTAGCGCAGCGAAGGGGTGCCTCGGAGTGAGCCTGCAGTTTCGCGACACGCTGAGTGGGGAGACTCGCCCCTTCACGCCCCTGAACCCAGCGCAGGTTGGGGTCTACTCGTGTGGGCCCACCATCTACGGCCCAGCTCATATCGGCAACTTCCGCAGCTTCCTCTTCGCCGACACGCTGGTGCGCTGGCTCCGCGCGAGCGGTCGAACGGTGCGTTGGGTGGTGAACCTGACCGACATTGACGACAAGATCATTCGCACCGCAGCGGCAGAGGGCATCGAGATTCGCGCACTTACCGATCGCTGGGAGGCGGTCTTCCGCGCCGACATGGCCGCCCTGCGAATGGCCACCCCCGACGAGATGCCCCGCGCAACAGAACATATCCCTGAGCAGATCGCCCTCGTACAGCAGCTCCTCGACAAGGGGCACGCCTATCGCACCGAGGATGGATCCATCTTCTTCAAGATCTCATCGTGGCCAGCCTACGGCAAGCTCGCTCGCCTTGATCCTGAAGCGATGCGCGTCGGCGAGCGCGTTGAGGCCGATGAGTACAGCAAGGATGACGTGCGCGACTTTGTGCTGTGGAAGGCGGCAAAACCCGGCGAGCCATCGTGGGATGGCCCGCTCGGTCCAGGGCGACCAGGCTGGCACCTTGAATGCTCCGCAATGAGCATGCGCTACCTCGGCGAATCGTTTGATCTGCACACTGGCGGCATTGACCTCGTCTTTCCGCATCACGAAGATGAGATCGCGCAGTCTGAGGCGGCTACGGGGAAGCCGTTCGTCGGCACCTGGATGCATTGCGCGCACCTGCACGTCTCAGGCGACAAGATGTCGAAGTCGCTCGGCAACATTTCTCGTGTGAGTGACCTGCTCGCGGGCGGCGCCGAACCGCGCGCCCTGCGCCTCGCACTGATCTCTGCGCACTACCGCACGAATCTCAATTACAACGAGGATTCGCTCACCGCAGCTGCGTCGGCAATCGCGCGCATTGATGCCTTCGTCGCCGCGCTGAACGCACGCAGCACGATCACCACGGGCGATGCGGAGGCCGATCAGCGTGCGACAGCACTCGCCGAAGCAAGCTGGAGCCGATTCGCCGCTGCGATGGATGACGACCTCGCCGTCCCCGAGGCGCTGGCGGCACTCTTCGATCTGGTGCGCGACGGGAATCGCCTTCTGGATGCCAACTGCAGCGGGGCAGGCGCGCAGGCGCTGATCGCCGTTCTCGAGAAGATCAACGCCGTGCTCGCGGTGCTGCCAGATCGCGCGGTGCTTCCAGCGGGTGCGGAGGCACTCCTGGCAGAGCGCATTGCCGCACGTGCCGCCAAGGATTGGGCGCGCTCCGATGCGCTGCGTGACGAACTGGCGAGCCTCGGAGTACTGATTGACGACGGTCGCGATGGGCAGCGTTGGCGACGGGCTGGGCCGCAGGCATGAGCGACGATCAGCGCCCACGACCACCGCGACCCGGCGGCTACCGTCCTGGCGGGCCAGTTGGGCCACGTCCGGGCATGGCGCGCCCAACCTTTAGTGCAGGTGGTGCCCGAC
>CAMAXG010000047.1 GCA_945862225.1 Thermoflexus hugenholtzii JAD2
ACTCGCCGAAATGGGGACCGACCCGGTTAACCATACGAAGTACGGCATCAAGATTGCTGTCACTGCGGTGATCCTGCTGCTTGCGTGGCCGCGTCGTAAGGACGCCTCCATTGCAGCGAACACGTATCACGCAATCGGCGTGCTGGCGCTACTTAATGTTGCCGTCGCCGTATTTGTGAAGTAGAGAGGAGAGGAACATGCGTAACCTATTCGCCGAGTTCACACCAGTCACCGTCCACGCGCACTGCGACGTGCCCTGTGGCATTTATGACCCGTCAGGTGCGGTGGTTGCCGCCAAGACGGTTGCTCGCATGGTCGAACTGATCGGCCAGATCGAGGTGACCGACAGCGCCACGCGCAATAAGCTCGTGCGCTGCATCACGACAAAAGAGGAGCACGCCGAGAAGGTGAAGCACGAGGTCCAGATCATCTGGTCCGACTACTTCAAACCAGAGCATCTGGCGAAGTTCCCCGACCTGCACGATCAGGTCTGGAAGCTGCTGAAGTTGGCCTCCAAGAACAAGCAGAACGTGGATGCGGCTGCGGCGGCAGAGCTTGTCGCTGCAACCGAGGCGTTCGCTGCGACGTTCGTCGCGTCAAAGGCGTAACGCACCGCTGTGCTTGATCGACCCGGACGGATCTGGGTCGCCGATGTTGCTGAACGCTCAATGGAGCCGGCCCTCCTTCCGGGGGACCGGCTCCTCGTGCTTCCAGCGGGCCCGCGCGGTCTCCCTGGCCTTCGCGGCGCGCCGCCGATCGGCAGCGTAGTGATCGTTGCGCGCGAGGGTCGTTTCGACGTAAAGCGGGTCGCTCCCCCACCACCAGGCGTATCGGGCCTCTGGCTCCTTGGCGATAACGCGGCACTCTCGCGCGACTCACGCCATGACGGTGCACAGCCGCTCAGCGCGCTCCGCGGCAGAGTCATCTATCGAATTGGCCCGCGCGGCCGCAGGGGGCGAATCCCCGCTGCGCGCTAAGTGCGCGCGCTAGAGCTGCGCGTGCAGCTCGGCGAGTAGATCGAGTGAGGCGGTTTCGGTAGGATCCATGTGCTGCACCATGAGTCGGCTCGCTCCCGTGTCGCGGAAGGCGCGCATCTGGGCCAGCGCCTGATCAGGGGTGCCGACCAGCCATCGCGCTCGGCGTGGTGCGAGGTACTCCTCAGGATCACCAGCTGCGCCGATGCGCGACATAAAACTGCTGATCTTCTCCAGATACTCAGCCTCCGTTCGGCCGATCATCGCGCCCGTCATCGCGGAGCGTGCAAGGCTCTCTGGTGCCCGACCTGCGGCGGCACAGGTCGCATCGAGTTGTGCGAACTTTTCACGAGCGGTGGCTGGGGTCGATGAGGTGAGGTTGAACTCGTCGGAGAACTTCGCGGCGATGCGCATGCCACGTGGCGAGCCTTCGCCGCCCGTAATGATCCAGGGCACAGGAGCCGGCTTCGGGCGGAACAGGGCGTCGCTTACGCTGTAGTGCTTGCCGCTAAACGACCAGCCGTCAGGACCCGACCAGAGAGCACGAACAATTTCCAACTGCTCTTCGAGCATCTCTGCGCGCGTCGCCATCTCAGGAAACGGGAAGCCGTAGCGGCGATGCTCTGACTCATGCCAACCGGTGCCGAGGCCGGCATGCAGCCGTCGTCCCGCCATCTCCTGCACGGTGGCAACCACCTTGGCGAACTCGCCTGGCGCTCGGAAGGTGACGGGGCTGACCAGCGTGCCGAGGGTGATCGTTGTGGTTTCGCGTGCGATGCCTGCGAGGACGCTCCACGCGTCGGTGGTCGCCTGATCGGCTGAGCCAGGGAAGGATTCGTAGTGGTCGGTACGGAAGAAGCCACTGATGCCAACCGCCTCAGCCCGACGAGCGGCGGCGAGCTGCTGCTCGTACGACAGGTTCATCTGCCCCTCAATGACCACGGCAATCTGCATAGGCGAACCCTACCCCGCGGCAGACTTGAGCGGTGAGGAGTAGGATAGTTGCAACGCGAAATACCGCCAGAAATCTGACGGCGCGATTTGGAGGTTCACGCAATGCCCACCGCTAAGACTCGCCGCCCTGTTGCGGCCAAGAAACGTCCCGCCGCTAAGGCGGCCCCTGCCCCTGCAGGAGCCGACCTGTCGAAGCGTGCCAAGCAAGGGATCATCCTCGCGATCATGATGGCCCTCTTCTTGGGGGCGCTCGACCAAACGATCGTTGGCACCGCCCTCCCACAGATCATCACTGACCTAAGTGGTGCAAACCTCTACACCTGGGTGGTCACCATCTATCTCCTTGCCAGCACCGTCACGGTGCCGATCTACGGCAAGCTCTCCGACATGTATGGCCGCAAGCCGCTACTCCTGACGGGAGTTGGTCTCTTCTTGATCGGTTCAGTGCTCGCCGGACTCTCACAGAACATTGAGCAACTGATCATCTTCCGCGGTATCCAAGGGCTCGGCGCTGGCGCGCTCTTCCCCATTGCGCTGGCGACCATTGGCGACCTCTACTCCGCCAAGGAGCGCGGTCGCTATCAAGGCCTCTTCGGCGCGGTCTTCGGGCTTGCAAGCCTCATTGGCCCAGCGCTCGGGGGCTGGCTCACCGACACGTTTAGCTGGCACCTGATCTTCTACGTGAACCTGCCGATCGGTCTAATCAGCATCGCGATCATCCTGATCGAGTTGCCAACGATCAAGGGGCGCGCGAACCAGAAGATCGACATCTTGGGCGCCCTTGTCTTTGCCGCGGGCATCATCCCGGTACTGATCGGCCTCACCAACGTACAGACCAACGCATTCGCAACCCCAGAGGTTGCGGGGCTCATCTCGCTCGGACTTGTACTCCTTGGCCTCTTCCTCTTCATTGAGGCGAAGGTCGAAGAGCCGATCATTCCGCTCGAGCTCTTCCGCAATCGAACCTTTGCAGCCGCTGCTGCAGCTTCGTTCTTTGCCTCGGTCGGATTCTTTGCCGCGATCATCTTCTTGCCACGCTACTTCCAGACAGTGCTCGGCGAGACGGCGACGAACTCTGGCTACGCCACACTTCCGCTTCTGCTGGGGGTCATCATCAGCTCGGTTGTTGCCGGACTGTTGGTGGCGCGACGCGGTCGCTATAAGTCGCTGATCCTTGGAGCAATCCTGCTCATCGCCGCAGCGTCACTGCTGCTGACGAACATCAAGGCGGATACCGATCCATGGCTCCTGCGCCTCTGGATGTTCCTCGCCGGTCTCGGCATTGGGCCAACACTGTCGGTCTTCACGATCGTGGTGCAGAACGCCGTGCCGTTCAAGTTCCTTGGCGCAGCAACGTCGAACCTCACCTTCTTCCGTCAGGTTGGCGGGTCGGTCGGCTTGGCGATCGTTGGCTCCTACTTTGGTGGGCAGCTCGCGACCAACATTCCGGCAGAGTTGGCAACAGCGGCACCAGCGGGAACCTTCGCCCCGTTCTTTACCGCGATCGGCGGGGATCTGGCGCAGCTCACCAATGTTGGTGGGCAGTTTGACCAGGCCCTCATCGGGCTGATCCCTGTGCAGTACCTAGACGCCTTCTTCAACGCGATCAAGGCGGGCATTGCCGATGCGATCGGCTCGATCTTCTGGCTCTCCGTGGTGGCCAGCCTCGTGGCGTTCGTCGCCGCGACGCTGATCGAGGAGATCCCGCTCCGTGGCGGAGCAAAGGGCGCACCAGCCGAAATGTAAGTGGCTCCGGGCGTACCCCCTTGGGGGTGCGCCCGGATCGCACCCGTCGTCGCAGTTCCACCCCTATGATTGGCGCATGAGCGCCTGGTTTACCGTTGCGGTCTCCCCGAAGGTTGGCAGTCTTGCCGCCGTTACCGCCGCGCTCGCTTCGGCCGGCATCGCGGTTGAAGGGATCATGGGCGCACCCGAGGGAGACGGCTCGCTCCATGTGGGCGTTCCCGACGCGCAGCTACCCGCTGCGATCTCAGCGCTCACCGCGCTCGGCCTTCACCCCATCACGGAGGAGTCAGACCCTACCGGCGAGGCGAGCGCACCACTCGACGCGGGCATCATCGGCGCGATCTTGCGCGGACCTCGCTCCTAACTCCTAGGGCGCCCATGGCTGCACGCACCCTTCGCATCGCCACCTGGAACGTCAACGGCCTCCGTGCCCGCGCTGAGCGAGTTGCCGCCTGGCTTGATGCGGCCGAGCCAGACATCGTGCTGTTGCAAGAGACGAAGTGCGATCCGTCCCAGATTCCTGAAGGGCTCTTCTCGACGCGATCCTATGAGGTCGCCGCCCTCGGCGCGGGCGGGCGCAACGGGGTGCTGATCGCATCACGACACGGCCTCAGCGAGGTGCAGGAGAGCATCGCCGACTATGCCCCGAAGAACCACGACGAGTCGCTCCCCGATCTGCTCAGTGAGCCGCGACTCATCAGTGCCGTCTGCGGCGGTCTACGCGTTGCATCGGTGTATGCGCCGAATGGACGCGAGGTCGACGCGCCACACTTCCACGCCAAGCTGCACTGGTACGGCGCCCTGCGCGCCTGGTCGGCGGAGCGCATCACTGAGAGCGCACCGCTCCTCCTAGGAGGCGACTTCAATGTGGCTCCGACCGATGCTGACGTGTGGGACCCAGCCGCACTCGTCGGGGCAACCCATGTCACCCCGCGAGAGCGCGACGCCTGGAACGCTCTCGTTGACCTGGGGCTGATGGATGCGGCGCAAGCCGTCGTAGCGGATGGAGAGCGCGCACCGTTCACCTGGTGGGATTACCGCGGCGGTGCCTTTCATCGCGGCTGGGGGATGCGCATCGATCATCTACTCGTTGAGCCTCGTGCCGGCTCCATTGTGGCGAGCAGTGTTGATCGCGATGGGCGAAAGGGCGAGTCGCCATCAGACCACGCCGCGCTGATGATTGACCTGGCACAACAGGCGTGATTACCGAACGACTACCCGCGCGCACCCCGCACTCTGCAGCGGAGTCTATGCCGCGCGCCGCAGCGATCATTCGGGCTGGTGGCCTTGTCGCCTTCCCCACAGAGACCGTCTACGGACTCGGAGCAAACGCGTTTGACGCGCCGGCTGTCGCGCGCATCTTTGAGGCGAAGGGCCGCCCAACCTTTGACCCGCTCATCGTGCACATTGCCGAACGCGCCGATCTCGCCCGCCTCTTCACCGATGATGCCCTCGTAGATCCGCGCATCACGATCCTTGCGGATGCCTTCTGGCCAGGTGCCCTCACGATTGTTGCCGCTGCGCGGCCTGAGGTGCCTGGTCTCGTGCGCGCCGGGCTCGACACCGTTGGTGTGCGCCTCCCACGGCACGAGACGGCGCTGGCGCTCATTCGCGCGGCGGGCACACCGATCGCTGCGCCGAGCGCAAATCGTTTCGGGCGCCTCTCCCCCACCACCGCCGACCATGTGCTTGAACAGCTTGACGGGCGCATTGACGCCGTTCTCCTCGGAGAGGCAACCGATATAGGTGTTGAGTCCAGTGTCGTCGCACTTGATAGCAGCGGACCTGCTCGTCTGCTGCGACACGGCGGCATCCCCCTTGAAGATCTCGCGCGGGTGCTCGCCGACCACGGCGGCATCGTCGCAGTTGCACCAACCGCACAGCCGGGCGTGCCACTACAGGCGCCCGGCATGACCGAGTCGCACTATGCACCGGTCGTGCCGCTCCTCTTGGTAACGGGAGAGTTCCCTGCTGGCGTCACGGAGTGCGCGCTGCTCGCGCCAGATCGCACGACCCTCACGCAGCTCGAAGGTCTTGCCGCGAATTCCGGGGCCACGGTTCATGCGAGCGTTGTCCTCTCTGAGGCGCTGGATCCCGTTGCCGCCGCCGCCCACCTCTTTGAACGCCTGCATGACCTTGAGGCCACACTTCTTCGCAGCGCGGTGCCTGCCGCGAAAATCATCGCCGCCCCCTATCCTGAGGGCGGCCTCGGTTCGGCAATTGCGGACCGCCTGCGCCGCGCCGCAGCCACGCCGCAGTAGGGGGGGAACCGCATGACCACACCGCGCAGCAACTGGCTCTCACAGGCGATCACCGCCGATGCGCTGAAGCGCTTCCCCCAATCCATCGCCGGCCAGGCGGTCTTCGCCACGGGCCTCGTCATGATGCTCGCGGCAGGGGTCGGCCTCCCGTCGTGGGAGATCCTGCATCAGGGCCTTAGCAAGCAGCTCGGCATTCAGATCGGCACCGCCGCGCAGTTGAGCGGCATCTTCGTGCTGCTCCTCTGGATCCCACTCCGCCAGCGCCCCGGCCTTGGCACCCTCAGCAACATCGTGATCATCGGCTGGGTGATGAACGTTGAGCTTGCCCTCCTTGAGTTTGCTGGGGTCCCCTCGGCAGCAGAGATTGCCACGCAGCCGCTGCTCGCTGGTGCGCTGGCGATCGCTGGCACGGCAGTGGTCGGTATCGGCTCCGGCATCTACATCGGCAGCGGCAATGGCCCAGGGCCACGCGACGGACTGATGACCGGACTCCACCACCGCACTGGGCAGGCGATCTGGAAGATGCGCACAGCCATCGAGGTGGTTGTCGGCGTCTTAGGGATCGTGCTCGGCGGCACATTCGGTTTCGGCACCATCTGGTTTGCCTTCACGATCGGGCCGCAGGTGCAGTTCTGGCTCGGTCGGTTTGACCCGAGCGGTCGCGCCAAGCGACAGGCTGCAGCGGCGGATCGCCGCTGAGTTCGTGCCGCTAGCGCGGCAGAATTGAGTCGATCGCGATCGCGGCGAAGATCAACGTGAGGTAGCTGATCGAGTAGCGATAGAGGCGCGTTGCTCCGCGCAATAGCCCATCGCCGAGTACATCACTGCGCAGCCGCCACGCACGCAGCAAGAAGATGCCGCCGCCAACGATTGCCACGGCTAGGTAGACGAGTCCCATCCCCGCTACCGCCCAGAGCATCAGGCTCATCACCACAAGCAGGATCGTGTAGAGCCAGATCTGCCGCGCAGTCTCCGCGGGACCCGCGGTCACCGGAAGCATCGGCACACCCGCCGCGGCGTAATCGGGGCCGATGCGCAGTGCGAGCGCCCAGAAGTGTGGCGGTGTCCAGTAGAAGACCAGGGCGAAGAGCAGGATCGGCACCAGCGAGATATCACCCGTCACGGCGGCCCAGCCGATCACTGGCGGAAGGGCACCCGCCGCTCCGCCGATCACGATGTTCTGTGGGGTGGATCGCTTCAGGATCAGCGTATAGATGAGCACGTAGAAGGCAATGGCTAGAAGTGAGACGAACGCCGCCATCATGGTCGTCGTGAACGCGAGGAAGAGAAAGCTCGCGACACCAAGGATGCTCGCAAAGAGGAGTGCGGATCCGATGCTAATTCGGCCCGTCACGAGCGGGCGTGCGGCGGTGCGCGCCATCTTCGCGTCGATATCGGCATCAATGATGCAGTTGAAGACATTGGCACTTGCCGCACTGAGAGTTCCCCCGACGAGCGTTGCGGCAATCAAGGTGAGTGGCGGAAAGCCGTGTGCGGCAAGGAGCATCGCAGGGACGGTGGTGATGAGCAACAACTCAACGATTCGCGGCTTGGTCAGCGCGACGTAGGCGAAGATCGTCTCGCGGAGTGTCAGCTCGCTGCGCTTAGTCCCCCCAGGGGAAGAGCCGCCGGCGGAACGCCCCTCAAGGAGTGCGATGGAGGCGGCACCGACGGTGAGGACCCAGATGAAGGTTGCGAGCGCGACGTGGAGGGTCTGGGTCCACGGTGCGAGCTTGGTGAAGATCTGGATGGCACCGATCACGCACTGCACGGCAAAGACCGCCACCGCGTACGTGAGCAGCTGGCGTACGCGCATTGGACTCCCCTTCTCGCGGCGAACGATCCAGAGCGCCGAGATAAGGATGAGCGCAACGATCGCCGTCGCGTAGCGGTGCACGATCATTGGCGTCGAGAGTTCGGTGATCGGTGGGAAGAGGGTGCCCCCCATCAGCGGCCAATCTGGGTAGAGCAGGCCTGTGTCGGTGCCAGTCACGTTGGATCCGAAGAGGAGTAGCGCGTAGATTGCACCAGCGGCAATAAGGGGAGCCACGACGCTCCCGCTCGCGCGGCGAATGCCCGCAAGCGTCTCGTCGTAGCCACTGCGCGCGAGTACCCAGACCTGCAGGCCAACAAAGGCCATCGCCGAGGCGAGATGCGCGGTCACTGATTGCCCTGAGTTCGACTCAAGGACCGTTTGGCGCCCAAGCCAGGCTTGGAAGAGAACGAGCCCGAGTAGGGCGATTGAGGCCCCCTGTAGTGATCGTCGACCCTTGAGGTTTCGGAGCGCAATAACGACAACCGAGAGGGCAATGAGACCGATCAACGCCGCAATCGCGCGGTGGATCCACTCCAGCCATGCCTTGTAGGCAATGACGTCGCCTGAGTCGGTGGTTGGTGGGATCAACTGCCCGTAGCAGAGTGGCCAATCGGGGCAGCCCATCCCGGAGTCCGTTGCGCGAACAATCACGCCGATCACCACGAGGCCGATCGTGGCGCCGAGGAGAAGTCGTACTGCTGCGCGGAAACTCTTCATAGGTAGATGGTACGCCGAGCCTCAGAAACGTGGGGTAGAGTGGGAACATGAAGAACTACCTACGAAGCACTGTTCTCGCCTCCCTCTGCGCCGCACTTATCGCCTGCGGAGGTGCCACCCCCTCCCCCACCCCTTCGTCGAGCGCTAGCGGTAGCGACCGAAGCGGCTGCACCGATGCCTGGCCTGCAGCAGGCCAGGCGAGCTCCACTGGGCCACTACCGATGCTGGCCAACAGTGACCTTGCTCCTGGTGCGAATCGACTCATTCTCGGACTCATTGACAGCGCCAGCTTCCCGCTCGGCTCCCCCACCTGGACACTGAAGAGCGAGATCTTCGACATCACTACCGATGGCTGCACGCCACTCGCCGCTGCGTCGCCGCTCCCTTTCGCATGGGCGATCACCGACGTGCGCGGCTTCTTTATCGGCACAACCGAGATCCCCGTTGGCGCGCGTGAGATCGGACTCGTGATTAGTGGCACCGACGCCACTGGCGCCACCGTGCTCGTGCGCTTCACCTCGTTCGTTAGGCCAAAGGGAACCGCGCCGCGCCCTGGAGATGCGGCGCCAAACGTAGCAACGCCACTCGCGGCCACAAGCCCACAGGGCGTTGCGGGAGTATCAACAGATCCAGA
>CAMAXG010000048.1 GCA_945862225.1 Thermoflexus hugenholtzii JAD2
CACATCCCTGACGGGTTCCTCTCGCCGCAGATCTCCCTTCTGTTGTGGGTCGCCACTGCGGTCCTGATTGGGATTGCCGTGCGAAAGACGAGCCGCACCGATGTACGACTGATTGCGTCGCAGCCAATCCTGATGGGGGTGCTCGGCGCCTTCATCTTCGCTGCGCAGATGTTCAACTTCCCTGTTGCGACGGGCACCAGCGGTCATCTGCTCGGTGGAGTGCTCGCCGGCTATCTGCTTGGCCCGTGGGCTGGCACGATTGTGATGGCGACGGTGATTGGCATTCAGGCACTCCTCTTCCAAGATGGCGGCCTCTTAGTTCTGGGCGCCAACATCTTCAACATGGGAATCATCGGCACACTCGGCGGTTCGTTTGTCGCTCGCGGAATCGGTACCGCGCTCGGCGGTAGCCGCAGTGCAAGCATTCTCGGCGCGGGGGTTGCGGCTTGGCTTGCCGTCGTTGCTGCCGCGGGCTTCACCACGCTGCAACTTGGCCTCTCTGGAACGACGAACATTGCCGTGGGACTGCCCGCCATGCTCGGCGTGCATGCGCTGATCGGTATCGGCGAAGCGCTCATCACCGTTGCTGCGCTCACCTTTATTGCGCAAACAGCCCCAGACATTTTGGCAGGAGTGAGCGCACCACGAAAAGCATCACCAGTACGTCGCCTTGCAATTGGCGTGGTGATCGCTGGTGGAGTGGCAACGCTTGCGAGCCTCTTCGCATCCGCTGATCCCGATGGCCTAGAGGCCGTTGCAGAGCAGCTCGGCTTCTTGGATGCCGGACAGTCGACACCATTTGAACTCTTCCCCGATTACACCATCCCTGGACTTGATGGAACCGCATCGACAGTGGTTGCTGGCCTGCTCGGCATGATCGTGGTGATTGGCGTACTGATGGCCCTCGGCCGTCTTGCGCGGAGCCGCACAAAATCGTAGCCGTGGAGCCACGCGGCGTTGGGCGTGATGCTCGTGCTGCAGTAATCACCACGCTTGCTTTTGTCACGGCCGTTGCACTCCTGCCACCGGGCTCGTATCTAGCACTACTCCTCGCCTGGTTGTTGTTGACGTTTGCGGGTGCGCTGCTTGGGATTAGCCCAGGGCACCTCGCCCGGCGTGGACTCGTCGCCTTGCCGTTTGTCGTTGCCGCCGTGCCAATCGTCTTCCTTCGCAACGATGAGCTGCTCTGGGCTGGCAGCATCGGTCCGCTCTCCCTGCAGATCTCGGGTGCGGGGCTACGCATCGCGCTGACCGCACTGCTGAAGGCGTGGATCAGCGTTCAGGCCTCGGTTCTCCTCTTGGCGCTCGCGAGTCCCCCCTCAATTGTCACTGCCCTCCGCCGCATGCGACTCCCCGACGTGATCGCGACAAGCGCCGGCCTCACCATTCGCTATCTCGAACTCCTCCGTGATGAGGCTCGACGGATGCTCCGCGCGCGCACCGCACGCTCTGCCAGTCCAGTTGGCGTGGGTCGAGAGCGAATCGGCGGGACCATCGCCTGGCGCGCACGCACAACGGGGAACCTGGTGGGTTCGCTCTTCTTGCGCGCCTACTCCCGAGCGCAGCGCATCGAAGAGGCGGCTGCCTCTCGCGGGGCGACGGGCTCGCTCTCGGTTGGCACGTTGCCTGTTGCCGACCCGCGCCTCACGATCAAGGTCGTTGGGGTTCTGGTCCTGGTGCTCGTCCTGACCCTCGCTGGCGCGTTGCTGCCGCGACTGTAGGCTGAACGTATGACTGAACAGCACGAACACCTCCATACACACCCAGGGGCGCCGCTGCCACACAGCCATGGCCACGATCATGCGCACGATGCGCCCCTCACGCCAACTGGCGACGGCACGATTGCAATCTCCCATCTGCACTTCCGCTATCCGGATGGCACCGAGGCGCTGCGCGGCATGGATCTTGCGATCACCGGTGGCGAGAAGGTCGCACTGCTCGGGCAGAACGGCGCGGGGAAGAGCACCCTGATGTTGCACCTCAATGGGATCCACCGCCCAACGCACGGCACCGTGCACGTGGCGGGGATGCAGGTCTCCAACGAGACGATCGGCCGCGTGCGCGCTGAGGTCGGGCTCGTCTTTCAGGATCCTGATGATCAGCTCTTCAGCCCAACGGTGTGGGATGACGTGGCGTTCGGCCCTACCCATATGGGCCTCACCCCCGGCGCGATTCACGATCGCGTCGAAGTCGCCCTTGCCGCTGTTGGTGCACTCGACTTGGCGCAACGTGCGCCAATGCGCCTCTCCATTGGCCAACGTAAGCGTGTCGCCCTTGCCACCGTCCTCGCCATGAATCCGAGCATTTTGGTCTTCGACGAGCCGTCGGCTGGGCTCGACCCACGAGGTCGCCGAGAACTCATTGAGCTGCTGCAGTCACTCACGCAGACGCTCATCGTCAGCACGCATGACCTTGAGTTGGCGCGCGCCGCATTCCCGCGCAGCATCGTGGTGGATCGCGGTGTGATTGTGGCCGACGGATCAACCAGTGAGATCCTCGGGAATCGCGAGTTGCTACTCGCACACGGGCTCGCTTAAGGCTTCGCAGCCTTGGCGCGCGCGGCGCGCAGCGCTGCGATGCGATCGCGCAACTCCGCCTCGGCCCCACTCCCCGAAGGTGCATAGAAGCGCTTCGTCGCAATCTCTTGCGGCAGGTACTCCTGTGCAACGTCAAACGGTTCACCAGCTGCGTGTGGCGACTGATAGGTCTTGGCCGCCGCGCGCAGATGACCAGGAACGGGGAGCTGACCGCCGGTCGCGATCTGCTCACGCGCTGCGGCAAGCGCCTCACCGGCACGTGGCGACTTCGGCGCAGAGGCGAGATAGGTCACCGCTTGCGCGAGGGCCCAATCGCACTCTGGTGATCCGGCGAGTTCGACGACCTGCGCTGCAGCTGCGGCGAGTGGGAGCGCGGCAGGATCAGCATTCCCCACATCCTCTGATGCGGAGACGAGCAGTCGCCGGGCAATGACTCGTGGATCCTCGCCGCCCTCGAGTGCTGTCGCTAGCCACCAGATCGCCGCATCGGGATCGTTGCCGCGAATGCTCTTGATCAACGCGGAGGTGACGCCCGACTGGTCGTACGGAAGGCTGCGATCTTGCGCTGCAAGGAGCACCTCGCGCGGCGTGATCTCGGTACCGTCGGTCGTCATGAGCGCGGCCATCTCGAGGAGCGTGAGGAGTCGGCGTGCGTCTCCCGATGCGTAGCCAACTAACTGGCGGCGCGCGTCGGCATTGACCCGCACCGCTCCGTTGAGACCGCGGGGGTCTGTGAGCGCGCGACCAAGCAGCGCCTCTAAGTCGTCGCTGCTTAGTGCGGCCAAACGGAAGGTGCGCATGCGCGAGAGAAGTGCCGGCGAGATTGCACGTGGGGGCGGCTCTGTCGTCGCCCCAACCAGAATGATCGTCCCCGCCTCCACATGTGGCAGGAGGGCATCTTGCTGCGTTCGCGAGAAGCGATGCAGCTCATCAATAAAGAGAAGGGTTTGCTCTCCGTGTTCGCGGCGCTCAATCGCCGCTGCGACCGCCTTGCGGACCTCGGCGACACCGTCGCTCGTTGCGGAGAGGCTCGTGGGGACCGCCTTGAGTGATGTTGCGATGACGGCGGCGAGGGTGGATTTACCACTCCCAGGTGGCCCCCAGAGCAAGAGTGAGGGCGCCTCGCCGCGCTCAATAAGTCGGCGCAGTGGACCACCTGGACCGACGAGAGCCGCCTGCCCCACGACCTCATCAAGGGTCGATGGACGCATCCGAGCCGCGAGGGGCTGTGCTGGTGCGAGGCCGCCGAGGAGCGTTGCTTTCTCTTTCATTCCACTGATCATCGCACCCTTCACGCCGCTCTCGGGTACGCTTGCCCAACTGATGCCCGATTTTTCTGAACTAGGACTTGCCCCCGAACTCCTACGAGCCGTCGCTGACGAGGGGTACACCGAACCGACCCCAATCCAGGCCCAGGCGATCCCGCACGTCCTTCAGGGCCGCGACCTTCTCGGCGCCGCCCAAACAGGAACGGGGAAGACTGCCGCCTTCGTGCTGCCGATCTTGCAGCTACTCAAGCCGATGTCCTCTACTTCGCCAAGCCCTGCTCGCCATCCCGTCCGAGCGCTCGTGCTCACGCCAACGCGCGAACTCGCGGTGCAAATCTCTGAAAGCGCTGCCACCTATGGGCGACATCTGCCGCTGCGCAGCGGCGTCGTCTACGGCGGCGTGCCGATGCCACCACAGCAGAAGATGCTTCTTGCCGGACTTGAGATTCTGATCGCAACGCCGGGCCGGCTCCTTGATCACGCGAACTCCAAGACGGTCAACCTTTCACAAGTGTCGATCCTCGTTCTCGATGAGGCCGACCGCATGCTCGACATGGGCTTCATGCCCGACCTCAAGCGCATCCTCGCCATGATTCCGAAGCAGCGCCAGAGCCTCCTCTTCTCGGCGACCTTCTCTGAACCGATTCGCGCCTTGGCGCAGGACTTCCTGCGTGACCCAATCACCGTTGAGGTGGCGCGACGAAATCAGACAAACGAGAATGTTCGGCAGGTGATCATGGCGGTCGACGATCGACGCCGACGACAGCTGCTCAGCGATCTCCTCCGCACCAAGCCGTGGGAGCAGGCGCTCGTCTTCGTAAACCGCAAGGTTGAGGCGAATCGCCTCGGCGACTTCTTGCATCGCGACGGACACACCGTGGTGGAGATTCACGGCGACAAAGATCAGAAGCAGCGCAACCGTGCCCTTGCCGCATTCAAGGCGGGCGAAGCGCGCGTGATGGTCGCTACCGATGTTGCGGCGCGCGGCCTCGACATTGAGGCACTCCCTGCAGTGATCAACTACGAGCTCCCCTTCGACCCTGAGGATTACGTGCACCGCATCGGCCGCACCGGTCGGGCAGGCGCACTCGGTGAGGCGGTCAGCTTCGTAGCCCCCGACGAGATGGATAAGTTGAGCTTGGTGCGCAAGCTCACGAAGGCCGGACTCCACATGGAGATTCCACTCGGCTACGAACCGATCCTGCTCGACTTCCCGCGCGACTTGATCGCCAAGGCGCAGATGATTCGCTTGCAGCGAGGCCGCCGCTAGCTCGTCGCTCCCGTCCCAACCTGGCGGATGAACTCCATGATGCGGATCTCTAGATCGTCACGTACCTCGCGATACGCCTCCAACTGACGCTCTTCGCTCCCCCCAACCTTTGAGGGGTCTGGCAGCGACCAGTGCTCGCGCTGGCCACCATTCGGGAAGATGGGGCAGGCATCGTTCGCTGCGTCACAGACGGTGATCACGTAGTCGAACGGCTCGTCGAGGAACCGGTGCAGCGTTTTGCTGGTCTGGGCCGAAGCGTCAATACCAATCTCGCTTAGCACGGTGAGGGCGTGGGGGCGAACCAGCGTCGCCTCGGTACCGGCACTCTCTACCTCAAAGGCGCCGCGTCCTCGCGAGCGCAGGAGCGCCTCGGCGATCTGCGAGCGAGCGCTGTTGTGTGTGCAGAGGAAGAGGACGCGAGTGCTGCTCATGGAGGCATTCTAGCGAAGTGGATTAACGCCCGATTACCAGCGCGCTATCCTCAACGACATGAAGCGGCTGCGCACGTTCGGGATCGCACTCATCGTTCTGCTGGCGGGCCTCGCCACGCTCCCCTACCTGATTGAGATTCCGAAGGGTGCCGACGCCGACCCCGCGACACTCCTGGCAACGGCCGCCGCGCCTGGTGCACGGCTCATCACCGCCGATGGCGTACAAAGCGTTGTCGCCGAGGCGGGTGATCCGCGCGACCCCGCGCTTCTGCTGATTCACGGTTTTGGTGGGAGCACCTACGGCTATCGCACTGTGATGGCGCCACTCGCCGCGCGTGGGTGGCATGTGATCGCGATCGACCTGCCGGGGTTCGGTCTCTCCGAGAAGTCGTGGGGGCGCGACTACAGTCATAAGGCTCAGGCCACCTTCGCCCTCGCGGTCCTCGACCAAATGAACGTTGATCGCGCCGTACTCCTCGGGCACAGCATGGGCGGCAACGTGATCAGTTGGATGCTCGCCCTCGCACCAGAGCGCGTTGCTGGCCTCGCCTACATTGATGCCGCTGTCGCACAGCCGAAGAGTGGCGTCAGCAGCTCCCCATCGACCGCTGCTGCACTGCTCGACGTGCCGCCGATCAGGCGCATCGCACGCATTGTGATCCGCAACGCCTTTAGCCCCGCAACGTTCGGTGAACTGCTCTCCTCCGCCTTCGCCGTGAAGAGCGCCGTCACTCCAGACTTAGTCGCAGGCTACGCCGCATCATCACAGTTGCGCGATTGGGATCTGGCACTCCTCGGCATCGTTCGCGACGGCGCTAAAAATGCACTCCCGGCACCGATTGAAGATCTCACCGCGGCCGCTGGGTCACCGCCAACGCTGATCCTCTGGGGGCGAGACGACAGTTGGGTGCCGTTAACGAGCGGCGAGGTACTCCGAGGAGACCTGCCAGAGGCAGCGTGGGTCGTGCTGCCAGAGATCGGCCATGTGCCGTTTGAAGAGGATGTGCCAGGGTTCATTGACGCTGTCGGCGGCTGGCTCGACACGCTGCGCTAATGGGTGCGTTTCGCACCGAGAGAGTTGGCTGGCGCGCTAGGATTCGAACCTAGGATCCCCTGCTCCAGAGGCAGGTGCCTTACCGCTTGGCCACGCGCCAACGGTGCCGATCGTACCCCAGCGGCGCGCCACCGTCAGCCGACGCACGCATAAAGAGGCAAGATATGCGGCATGGCTACCGCTAAACGATCAGCACGCACGCCGTCTGCTTCGACCCCTGCGGGCATCTTTAGTGAATCTCAACGCCGTACCCTTGCCGCGCTGGCAGAGGGGTTCGTCGCTGGAGGAGGTGCGGCACGCGCCGCCGCCGCGGAGACGGCGATCGCCAAGGTGGTTGACCCTGCCCTCCACGGCCAGCTCCGGCTGGTGCTCAACCTTCTTGATACCCGAATCGGCAGCCTGCTGATTGGCGGGCGCCTCGCGCGATTCGGCACCTTAAAGGCGTCGCAGCGAGACGAGTTCTTGCGCCGCTGGGTGCAACATCCCGTGCCGATGCTCCGCAGCGGCGCTGCCGTCTTCCGCAAACTCCTCTCGTTCATTGCCTACTCGGATGCCGATGAGCCGGCCGATGCACTCGTGCGGACCCGCCTCAGCGGCCTGGGCTACAACCCAACTCCAAACGCAACCACGGCCAACGTCACAAAGATCACCGCCTTTGACCCAGGCTCTGCAGAGCGGATCGCCGTTGACGTTTTGGTGATCGGCTCAGGAGCTGGCGGTGGAAGCATTGCGCGCGACCTCTCCGCCGCGGGTCGCGAAGTGCTCGTTATTGAGGCGGGTGGCCTCTATACCGAGGAGACCTTCCCAACAAAGGAGCGCGATGCCTACGAGCGCCTCTATCTCGACTCAGGCTTCACCGCCACCGCGGATGCGCATATCGCGATCCTTGCGGGCGGCACCGTTGGCGGCGGAACCACGGTGAACTGGATGACGGCGATTCCTATTCCTGAGCCGGTGCGCGAGGAGTGGGAGGGTGAACATGGTGTTACCGGCGCCAGCGGACGCGAGTTCGCCGGCGACCTCACCGCTGTACTGAAGGAGATCGGCGCAAAGGACTCTCAAGACGTGCCGCTGAAAGATGAGGCGATCATCCGCGGCGCAGAGAAGCTCGGCTGGAGTAGTGAGCGCATTCAGATGAACCGCGCCGAGTGCAGCGACTGTGGAACCTGCCCATTCGGCTGCAAGGTCGGGTCAAAGCAGTCCTCACTTCGGCTCCACTTGGCGCAGGCGGTTGCCAACGGCGCGCGCATCCTGCCCGACTGTAAGGCGGAGCGACTCGTGTTTGAGAACGGCGCAGCAACCGGAGCGATTACCACCCTCGGCACGCGCGCAGGAACACCTCGAACGCTGGAGATTGTCGCCAAGACGGTCGTCGTCTCTGGTGGCGCACTCCGCACGCCGGTTCTCCTGCAGCGCAGCGGACTAACGCATCCGGCTATCGGCAAGAATCTTCGACTTCATCCGGTCAGCCTGGTTGCCGGCGTCTTTGATGAGCCGGTCGAGATGTGGCGCGGCACAATGCAAGCGGCGAAGAGCTCACGCTTTATTGATCCCGATGAGGAGCGCAACGGCTACATCATCGAGAGTGCCCCTGGCCACCCTGGCCTGCTCGCCCTCGGCATTCCGTGGAGTTCTCGTGCAGAGCATGAGCGCCTCATGAAGCTGGGCCGTTTCATCGCACCCTTCTTGGCGATCGTGAAGGACGATGCTGGCGGCACCGTAACCACGAGCCGTGCCGGCTTTGCCGAGATCAACTACCGCACCACGCCACGAGATGAGCGCGGACTGCGTCATGCGCTGCGATCAATGTCACGCATCGCCGAAGCCGCTGGAGCGAGCGAAATCATCGCCGCCGGTTCACCGCCAATGAGCTGGCGTCGGAGAGAGGGGACCGAGGCGCTCGAGGTCTACCTACGCCGGCTGCACCGCTTCGACTTTGCCCCTAACCGCGGAACCGTCTTCTCTGCGCACCAGATGGGCACAGCGCGTATGGGCTCCGACGCGCGGGATCACGTTTGTGACCCGTGGGGCCGCGTTCGCTCTACGGCGCGACCGCGCCCAAGCGATCCGCATGGTGGGCTGATCAAGAACCTCTACATTGCCGACGGTTCGCTCTTCCCCACCGCACTCGGTGTGAATCCGATGGTCACGATCTTGGCTGTCGCGAAGCGCGTCTCGCG
>CAMAXG010000049.1 GCA_945862225.1 Thermoflexus hugenholtzii JAD2
CGCTCAAGTTCCACGACCTCCCCGCCCTTGCCGAGCCGCTCGGCCTCGCCCTGCAGCGCGCGATCGGTGCCGTGCAACAGGAGCTCGGCGGTAACGCGACGCTCGTGCCGATTCCCACCGATCCGGCGCGGCTTCGTGACCGTGGCTTCGATCATGCTGCGTTGATCGCGGCTGCCGCAGCACGTGCGCTGCCGTGCGCGATCGCGCCACTCCTCGAGCGCACCAGGGCGGTGCCAGCCCTTCACACGCTCGGCCGCGCTGAGCGGCGGCGGGTGATGGATCGCGTCTTCGCAGTGAAGACGGGGGTCGCGGTGCCGCCGCGCGTGATTCTGGTCGACGACATTTGGACGAGTGGCGCCACCTTCGAGGCGGCGGCGGGAGCCCTGCGCGCCGCCGGGTGCACTGCTGTTGGCGTAGTTGCCGTGGCGCGGGAGGCGCTCGTAAACGGTGCATAAGGTGGCGAGCGGTCTGCGGCGCGGCGTGGCACTCTCTCCCCATGGCAGCCAAGCGACCGAAACTGAAGAGCAGCGCACCAGCCGCGGCGGCTGGGCGACTCGATCGCATGCTCGGCGCCCACCTCGCCGCAGGGCCTGGGCTCGTCAAGGCGGCCGATCGCGCCGCAGCGGTTGGGGCAATGGGGCTGCAAATCTTCACGGGCAACCCAACGGGCTGGGCGCGCCGCGCCGAACTGCCCAAGGAGCTCCCCGCCTTCCGCGCCCGCATGAAGGAGCACGGCTTCGGGCCGCTCGCCGTACATGCGGCCTATCTGGCGAACCTCGCCGGACCGAACCCGGTCTTCCGTGAGAAGACGGTGGAGCTGCTTCGCCACGAGCTTCGCGTGGCACCCGAGTACGGCGCATCGTTCGTCAACGTTCATATCGGCTCACACATGGGAACGGGCATTGAGGCCGGTGTCGCCCGTGTCGCCGAAGCGGTGGAGCGCATCCTGGACGGCGTGCCGCTTGCCGCCGACTCAGCACTCCTGGTGCTCGAGAACAGCGCCGGCGGTGGCAATGGAATCGGCGAGAGCCTCGACGAGCTGATCGACATCCACGAATCAATGGCCGCTCGGGGCATTGACATGTCGCGCGTTGCCTACTGCCTCGACTCCGCGCATCTCTGGGGTGCTGGCGTCGAGATGAAGGGCGACGATGAGGTTGACCGACTCGTCGAGCAGTTCGACAAGAAGATCGGCCTCGAGAAGCTGGTGATGATCCACTACAACGACAGCAAGGCGGCGCACGGCTCAAAGCTCGACCGTCACCAGCACATCGGCGGCGGCGAGGTGGGCACGCGCGGTCTCGCGGCGCTCATTCGCCATCCACGCCTCGCGCACGTGAACTACTACCTCGAAACACCTGGTATGGAAGAGGGCTGGGACAAGCTCAACATTGAGCGCAGCCTGCAACTCTCCGAAGGAACGCTGAAATTGAAACCGCTCCCTGAAGAGGAGCCGAAGGTCAAGAAGGTGAAGAAGGTTGCAGCGAAACCAACCTCTGCTGTGAAGACTGCCGCTACGAAGCCAGCTATAAAGAAACTGGCGGTAAAGAAGACTGCTGCAAAGAAAGTGGTCGCGAAGAAGAAGCGCTAGCGCAGCGAGCCAACGCCGCGCCGATACGGCGAGAGCGTGAAGAGCGCACCGCCACCAACGACCAAGCTGCCAACGCCAACGAGGCGATCGAGCAGTGCAAGTGCGATTGCCGACTCAGGTGTGAAGCCGAAGAGTGCAACAAGAATGCCCACCATCCCTGCCTCAACGATGCCGATGCCTGCCGGCGTAAATGGCACCACGGTGAGCACCGCCGAAACAAGTGCAACAAAGATGGTGCTCGCAATGCCGATCTGACCGGCCGCAGGATTCACAACAAAGAGCCCAAGTGCCATCGCAACCGAAGCAAGACGCGCTGACTCGCCGATCCAAATTGCCAGCGAGTACGGAAGGGCAGTACGGACCACGCGTCCGCCGCTCCCTGCGCGCAGCGAGGTAGCGGCGCTGGTGAAGCCGTTCTTGATCGCATCGGGGATCGGCAGTGCGTAGATGAGCGCGGCCGCGAAGCCGCGCGCGACGAGCAGGAGCAGCGTGGTTGCAGCGGCGACGCCGAGCGCGATCGCGGTGAGCGCGAGTGCAGTTGGCGGCAACTTTCCGCCGAAGGCAACGAAGGTCGACGCCGCGCCAAGGAGTGCAACAGTGGCGAGGTCAACAAGTCGCTCCGCAATCACCGTACCGACAGCGTTACCAAACGACGTTGCGCCGTTGTGCTTCAGTAGCCAACCGCGATAGACATCGCCCATCTTCGCCGGCAAGACACAGTTCACCCAGAACGAGAGGGTGAGAATCTCTGTTGCGGCACGTCGCGAGATGTTCAGCCCTGATGCGGAGAGGATCATGCGCCAGCGCAGTCCTCGAAGTGGAAAGGTGCTCCAGCTCGCTGCGAGCGCAACGAAAAGCCATACGGGGTTTGCGCGATTGAGTGTTGCGGCGACCTCTGCAAGATTGAAGGATGTCGCCGCGCGCACCACGCCTGCCACGAGAATGCCCGTCAGGAGGAGAGCAAAGATGGTGGAGCGGCGCGTCAGCCGGGCAAGCAGCATCGGATGGCCTAGCGTTCGCCGAAGGTCACGCCTGGGCTGACACGTCGATTTCCGCGCGTGGCATTGACCAGCTTTGCGATCGGCGTGAAGAGTCGCGCGAGGAGTGCGCCGCGACCGGTGATGCGCGTGAGGTCGCCGTGCAGCGCAGAGTGAAACCCAGCAGCGGTGCTGAGATCGCCCGTCATGATCGTGGCGGCGCCACCGATCTCCAGCAGCGTGTGCGCATCGCTTGCAGCAACCGATGGAATGCCGCGAGAAAGGGCGAGTTCGGAGGCACGCTGATTGCCGCCAGGCGCTACCAGTCGGGCGTTCCAGCCTTCGATCCAGTCGACCTCGCTCAGCAGTGAGAGAGCCGCCTCGTCGCGAAGGAGCGAGCCGCGCCAGCCGTCGAACGGGTGCGGGATTCCCACGAGCCCACCCTGGTCGCGAATGGCGGCGATTGCCTCACTCGCGGGGAGCCCAGCGGTGATGGGGCGCTCAAGGAAGAGGGCGATCAAATCTCCCTGGGCGGTGCGCACCTCGGAGCCAACGATCACGTTCAGCCCTGGCGTGGCGGCATCACGGGCGCGCAGGGCGCCGTCAATGCGGTCGTGGTCGGTGATGGCGAGGTGGGTGATGCCCCGTGACGCCGCGGTGCGGGCAACGGCGACCGGGTCACTCAGGGAGTCGAAGCTTGCGCTGGTGTGGCAGTGCAGGTCGACGACGGCGCGGGCCGCCATAGGGTTAAGCCTCGCTGGTCATGGACTTCGCGAACTGGTCGAAGTGTTCGAGCGCGATGCCCGTCCCCTTCGCAACGCAGCTCAGCGGGTCCGGAGCGATGTGGGCAGCAACACCGGTGACGGTGGTGATGAGGCGGTCAATGTTGCGGAGTAGCGCACCGCCGCCCGAGACCACAATCCCCTTATCGATAATGTCGGCGCTGAGCTCTGGTGGGGTCTGCTCCAACACCGCGCGAATCGCGTCGGTGAGGTTGCGCAGTGGCACCTCGAGCGCCTCGGTAATTTCGGTCGACGTGATCTTCACTTCGCGCGGCAAGCCTGCGATCATGTCGCGGCCCTTGACGCTCATCGTCAACTCCTCCTCGAGTGGAAGGGCGCTGCCGATCTCAATCTTCACCTGCTCGGCAGTTCGATCACCAATCATGAGGTTGTACTTGCGACGAATGTAGAGCGCGATCGCTTCGTCGAAGCGGTTGCCACCGACGCGATGCGACTTGCTCACCACGATCTCGGAGAGTGAGATCACGGCGATTTCGGCGGTGCCACCACCAATGTTGACGATCATGTTCCCCGATGGGCCGCTGATCGGCAGCTCTGCACCGATCGCCGCCGCCATCGGCTCTTCAATCAGGAACGACTTCCCTGCGCCAGCCTGACGTGCAGCGTCGAGCACGTAGCGCTTCTCTACCGACGTTGAGCCGGCTGGAACGCTCACGAGGACGTCTGGTCGACCAAATGCGAATCGTCCGGCGGTGCCCTTCTTGATGAAGTAGCGAAGCATCGCCTCGGTAACGACGTAGTCGGCAATCACACCATCGCGCAGCGGTCGAATTGCGGTGATGGAGCCAGGAGTGCGTCCGAGCATCTCCTTCGCCTCGTTGCCAACGGCCACGATCTGATCGCGATCGTTAATGGCAACAACGCTCGGCTCGCGAACGGTGATGCCGCTCCCCTGCACGAAGACGAGAATGTTTGCGGTTCCTAGATCGATGCCAATCTTCATCCCGCCACTCCCTCTTCACTAACGTGGGTGAGCTCCGCGCCGAGGCCTCGGAACTTCTCCTCAATGTTCGCATAGCCGCGTCGCACGTGGTGCGCGCCGTGAATACGGCTGGCCCCAGGTGCGGCAAGTGCGGCGAGCATCAGTGTGGCACCTGCGCGTAGATCTGGAATCTCCGCCTCAGCAGCAACGAACGTGGTTGGCCCCGTGACACGTGCGGTGCGCGGATCAACGATCTCTACCTGTGCGCCAAACCCACGCAGGCCAACGAGCCACTCGAGTCGGTCTTCGAAGATCGTCTCTTCAATGGTGCTCGTACCCGCGGCGCGCGTCAGCATCAAGCCGGCTGATGGCTGCAGGTCGGTAGCAAGACCAGGGAATGGCTGCGTGCGAATGTTGGTGGGCTTGTATGCACCACCCGCTGGTAGTCCGGTGACGCGTAGGCTCTTGCGCGTGGCATCGATTGGATCGGACTCGATCGCATGATCAACACCGAGTTCGGCAAGCAGGTCAATAAACGCCTTCATGTGCGTTGGTTCAACACCATCAACGTTGATCGTGCCGCCCACAACCGCGGCGGCGGCGGCGAACGTTCCGGCCTCAATGCGGTCAGGCATAATGCGATGCGTTGCACCGTGCAGCGCGTCCACGCCTTGAATTTCAATGCAGGCAGGCTTCGTGCGCGCCACTTGTGCGCCCATCGCGTTCAGCAGTGTGATCAGGTCATCAACTTCAGGCTCCTGCGCCGCTGGGGTAATGACGGTGGTGCCCTTTGCTAGTACGGCGGCGAGGATCGCGTTCTCGGTGCCCATCACGGTGATCTGCGGGAAGGTGATCGTTGCCCCCGTAAGGCGGCCGTTGCTCTTCGCAAAGTAGTAGCCGTCGCGGTAATCAATCTCGGCGCCGAGGGCACGCATCGCGTCGACGTGCAGGTTCACAGGGCGTCGACCAATGCGATCGCCGCCAGGGTTGCTAATGATCACGCGGCCGAAGCGGGCGAGGAGTGGGCCGAGGAGCATGAAGCTGGCGCGCATCTTGGCGGCGGCTTCGAGCGGCACAAAGAGCCATTCGGCGTTCGCCGCCTGCAGGGTCATCGTCTCGGGGGTTGGTCGCTCAATCGTGACACCGATGTCGCGCAGGGTATCGGCGAGCACATCGATGTCGAGGATTCCTGGGATGTTCTCGAGGTTCACGCGCTCGCCGGTCAGCACCGCGGCGGCCATCACCTTGAGGGCGGCATTCTTGGCGCCGCTCACCCGTACGCGGCCAGCGAGAGGGCGCCCGCCTTGAATGCGGAACTCCTCCTTCGCGAGGGGGATCGGTCGGTACTCCCATGAGAACGGCTTCACGACGGTCATGGGCGGATTCTCGCCGTTTGCAGCAGAAGCGTCCAACAGGGGCTCACTTTCTTGGGCCACCCGCACGGGCGGCGGCGGGCGCTAGCGCTTGCGGCGGCGCTCGGCGACGCGGAGGTGCAGAAGGGCTCGGCTCAACGAGGCTCGGGCGGTTGCGAGTGAGGCTGGATCCTGCGTGCCGGCGCCTGAGATCGCCGCTTCCGCGGCGGCCTTCGCCTTCTCGACGGCAGCGGTGTCGAGCTCGCCTGACAGGTCGGCCGACTCGGCTAGCACCACCACGCGGTCGGGTCGCACCTGTACGAAGCCACCAATGATGGCGATGTACTCAATGGAGCCGTCGAGTGCAGTGATACGCCCTTCGCCAGCGCCGAGCACCGTTACGTACGGCTCGTGCTTCGGCAGGATGCCGACCTCGCCATCAATCGTTGGCAAGACCAACGCGGAGGCCTCGCCCTTCCAGGCGAGGCGCTCCGGCGTCACGATCTCCAACGTAAATGGCATATCGGTTCGAACCCTTACTTGTTCAGCGCGACGGCGTTCGCCCGAACGTCATCGAGAGTTCCTGCAAGGAAGAACGCCTGCTCTGGCAGTTCGTCGGCCTTCCCTTCAAGGATCTCGCGGAACGAGGCGATCGTGTCGGCGATCTTCACGAACTTGCCAGGACGGCCGGTGAATACCTCGGCCACGAAGAACGGCTGGCTCATGAAGCGCTGCAACTTGCGGGCGCGGTTCACCAACAGCTTGTCATCAGGCGAAAGCTCGTCCTGACCAAGGATGGCGATGATGTCCTGCAAATCGCGGTAGCGCTGCAGCACTCGCTGCACCTCTCGTGCCGTCTCGTAGTGGTTCACACCAACCACGAGCGGATCGAGCACGCGCGACGTCGACGTCAACGGATCCACCGCCGGATAGATACCAAGCTCGGTGATCGATCGCTCGAGGCGAATCGTCGAGTCAAGGTGTCCGAAGGTGGTTGCTGGCGCTGGGTCGGTGTAGTCGTCTGCTGGCACGTACACGGCCTGCAGCGAGGTAATCGAACCCTTCTTCGTCGACGTAATGCGCTCCTGGAGCGCCGCCATCTCCGTCGCCAGGTTTGGCTGATAGCCCACGGCGCTTGGCATGCGGCCGAGCAACGCGGAAACCTCAGAGCCCGCCTGGGTGAAGCGGAAGATGTTGTCAATGAAGAGCAGCACGTCGCGCCCTTCCGCATCGCGGAAGTACTCGGCCATCGTCAAGCCCGAGAGTGCAACGCGAAGTCGTGCTCCAGGTGGCTCGTTCATCTGGCCGAACACCATCACGGTCTTGTCGATAACGCCTGAGTCGCGCATTTCGCCGATCAGGTCGTTCCCTTCGCGCGAACGCTCACCGACACCCGCGAACACGGAGTAGCCGGAGTGCTCCTGCGCAACGTTGCGAATCAGCTCCTGGATCACGACGGTCTTGCCGACGCCGGCGCCGCCGAAGATGCCGATCTTTCCGCCCTTCTTGAACGGGCAGACAAGGTCGATGACCTTGATTCCGGTCTCGAAGAGTTCGGTCTCGGTGGTGAGGTCTTCGTACGGTGGTGCGGAGCGGTGAATTGGCAGGTAGTGATCCACCTTCGCCTCGCCAGCCTGGTCGATTGGCTCACCGAGCACATTGAAGACACGGCCGAGCGTTCCTGCACCAACGGGCACCGAGATCGGTGCTCCGAGGTCGGTCGCCTTCGCCCCGCGGGCAAGCCCGTCGGTGGTGGTCATGGCAACGGTGCGCACGCGATTGTTGCCAAGGTGCTGCTGCACCTCAACAACGAGCGAACCATCGGTTCGATCGATGCGTACGGCGTTGTAGATCGCTGGCAGCTCGCGTGCGGCGAACTCAATGTCAACGACCGGTCCCGTAATCGAAACCACGGTTCCTACGGCTCCTGCCTTTGCTGCGGTTGCGTTCGCCATCACTCCTCCTGCCTTTCTACGTTCAGTTCGCGCTTGCGCCTGAAGCAATTTCGATCATTTCGCGCGTAATGTTTGACTGTCGCACCTTGTTGTACGTCAGCGTGAGATCACTGATGAGGTCGCCTGCGTTCTCGGTTGCGTTCTTCATCGCCACCATGCGGCTCGACTGCTCGCATGCTGTGGTCTCGAGCACGCCCTGGAAGATGCGTGTCGCGACGTAGCGTGGCAGCAACGCCTCAAGCACCGCCGCTGGGTCGGGCTCGAAGAGGAACTGATTGCCAGGGATGCCGGCGGTGTCGGCCGACGCCTTGATTGGAAGCAGCTGCACCGCCTCAGGGCGCTGCGTCAACGTGGAGATAAATGCTGGATGGATCAGGGTGACGCCCGCCGAGCGACCGGAGAGGAAGTCGCCAACCAGGAGGCTGACGAGGGCGGTGACGTCGCCGAAGGTCGGCTTATCGCCGTACCCAGGGAAGGCGGCGCTGATCTCGTAGCCGCCGCGGGCGAGGGCATCACGCCCCTTCTTGCCGATGGTGATGATCGTGCTCCCTGCGCCGGCCGTCTCGAGCTCCTTCAGGGCGAAGCGGATCAGGTTGCTGTTGAGTGCGCCGGCGAGGCCGCGGTCGGTCGTGAAGAGCACGATCGTGCGGGGTGCGCCGCTCTCTGGGGTGCGGAGGAGCGGATGCCCCTCTTCGCCGAGCACGGAGGCGAGGTCGGCGATGACCTCGTCGATCGAGTGCCCGTACGGGCGGCTCGCCAGCGTGGCGTCTTGGGCGCGCTACAACTTCGAGGCGGCAACGAACTGCATGGCGCGGGTGATCTGGCGAATGTTCTTCACCGATCCGATTCGTCGTCGAATCTCGCGCTGACTTGGCATGCTCTCCTCGCCGCTCGCCCCTCGCCGTTAGGCGAGG
>CAMAXG010000050.1 GCA_945862225.1 Thermoflexus hugenholtzii JAD2
GGGGTAGGTCCTCTCCGTCGAACCAAGCCTCGAATCGATCACGTGGCGGCATTGGGATCCTTTCTGATGAAACCTCATCTTGCCTTGTGCGAGGCGTCGCTGCAATGTGGGTTCCCTTGGGTTGAGCTGCACCCCTCCGCTACCCTTACCCCATGGCAGAGCAGGCGGGTTGGCAGGGTGAACGGCTCACGATCGGACTCCTTGGTGGGGGCACGGTCGGGGCGGCAGTTGCGCGCGGGCTGGCGAGCCGAGCCGAAGAGTGGGGGATCGGCATCGCGGGGATCGCGGTGCGCGACCTGGCCAAGGCGCAGGCCGCTGGACTCGATCGCATTGCACCACTAACCACTGACCCTGCGGCGCTTGCCGCCTCTGATGATGTTGATGTTGTCGTTGAGCTCATGGGCGGGCTCGATCCAGCCATGCCGATCGTTGAGGCCGCTCTCAAGGCGGGCCGACCGGTTGTCACCGCAAACAAGCTGCTGTTGGCGACGTTTGGTGCGCGACTCGAATCGTTGGCGCGATCAACCGATACGGCGCTGCGCTTTGAGTCTGCGGTGGCGGCTGGTGTGCCAGTGATTGGCGTGTTGGCTGGTGATATGTCGGCGAATGAGATCACCTCGATTCGCGGCATCATCAATGGCACCACTAATTACATCCTCACCAAGATGGAGAGCGAGGGATGGTCGTACGACCAGGCGCTCGCCGAGGCGCAGAAGATCGGCTACGCCGAGGCGAATCCAAAGAGTGACGTCGAAGGCGAAGATGCCGCGGCGAAGTTGGTGGTGTTGGCGCGTCTCGCCTCGGGGGCATGGCCGGCACTCTCGCACGTGCAGTTCGACGATGCCCCCGGCATTACCGGCGTCACCGCTGCGGCGATTGCCGATGCGGCAACGCGTGGCGCCCGACTGCGCATGATCGCGGAGTGGCAGAACGGTGGCGACGATGCGTCGAAGGATTCCCTCTCGGTGCGCGTGACCGAAGTGCCGGCTGACTCGCGACTCGGCACCACCGTTGGTGGTGGGAATCTGATTGTGATCTCCGGCGATCTGATTGGCGACCTCACCATGGCGGGCGCGGGTGCTGGCCCAGGCTCGACCGCTTCGGGTGTGTTGAACGATCTGTTGGCGATTGCGCGCGGTGAGGGTTCGTCGTGGGGCGATCTTCCTGCGGCGATCGCGGCGCCAGCACCGGCATGGATCAAGGCTGCAAAGCGCGGCGCAAAGTGAGTGGCGCGTTCGGCGCACGCCCGGTGCTGTTGGAGCGTTTCCGTGACCTGCTTCCCGTTACTGGTTCCACGCCAATCCTCACCCTTGGTGAAGGCGCCACTCCTCTAGTACGAGTGCCGCGCCTCGGTGCCAACATTGGTGCGTCGGATCTCTGGTTGAAGGTCGAGGGGGCGAACCCGACCGGATCGTTCAAGGATCGCGGCATGGTCGTGGCGGTTGCCAAGGCGGCGGAGTCTGGCGCCCGCGCCATTGTGTGTGCGAGCACCGGCAACACCTCGGCATCGGCCGCTGCGTACGCCGCCGCCGCGGGGCTTGAAGCGATTGTGTTGTTGCCCGCCGGCAAGATCGCCGCAGGGAAGTTGCTGCAGGCGTTCGCCGCTGGCGCGAAAGTCGTTTCGATTGATGGAAACTTTGATGACGCGCTCGAGATCGTGCGCGAGCTCGGCGCCGGTGGTGGTGGGGTCGAGATCGTGAACTCGATCAATCCGCATCGCATTGCTGGCCAGGCTACGGCGGCACACGAGATCATTGCGGACCTGGGCGACGCTCCCGACGTCCTGGCGCTCCCGGTTGGCAACGCCGGCAACATCAGCGCCTACTGGCGCGGCTTCACCGATGCGGTGCGCATTGGCAGCACCAAGCGACGTCCGCGCATGGCGGGCTTTCAGGCTGCGGGTGCCGCGCCATTTGTTTCTGGCGCACCTGTGTTGAATCCAGAGACGGTAGCGACGGCGATTCGCATCGGCAAGCCCGCGTCGTGGGACCTGGCGATTGCCGCGCGCGACGAGTCGGGTGGCTTCATTCGCGCCGTCACCGACGACGAGATTCTGCGCGCACAGGCCGACATCATTCGCTTGGGTGGCATCTTCGTAGAGCCCGCATGCGCCGCGCCGATCGCCGGCCTGCGCAACGCCATCGCCGACGGTTCCATCGATGGATCGCAGCGCATCGTTGCGGTGATGACGGGCTTCGGCCTAAAGGACCCCGACACCGCCTCGCGCCTTATTGGTGAGATTCGACAGTCCGATGCAACGGTCGCCGGCGTTCGCCGTGCGCTCGGTTGGTAGCGAGTAGCGAAGGAGGCGTCATGAAGGCAGAGGCTTTGGTCGGTCGTTCCGTCACCGTAGCGGTGCCCGCCACCGTGGCGAACCTTGGCGCCGGCTTCGACGTGCTCGGCCTCGCCCTCGAGATGACCAACGAACTCACCGTGCAGGTCACGGGCGTCGACTCCTCAGGCAAAGGCACCGTGACCTACGGCGCCTCGGGCGAAGGCGCCGAAGAGCTGGCGCATAACCGCACAAACATGGCGCTGGACGCCATCTATCGAGGGCTCTCGATTGCGGGCGTGACCGGCGCCGACGCGCTCGACCTTGCCGTCACGGCGGTCAACACGATTCCTCTTTCACGCGGCCTGGGCTCATCGGCCGCCGCTATCGTGGGCGGTCTCTTCGCTGGTGCAGCGCTTGCGGGTACGCAGGCTGGCGCATCGGGGGCGAGCGGCGCCTGCTTTGAGTCGTTTAGCGACCCGCTCACCGACAGGCTGTTCGCCGCCGCCGATGAGATCGAAGGGCACCCCGACAACGTCGCCGCCGCCATCTTTGGCGGTTGTGTGGCGAGTGGCCGAGTCAACGGTGTGCTCACCGCGCGCATCATTCATGTGCCGCACGACGCAATTCCCGTGGTGCTGATCCCCACCGTGCGCTTTGAGACGAGCGACATGCGCGCCGTGTTGCCAAAGATCGTTCCGATCGACGATGCGGTGCACAACGCCTCGCGACTCGCGTTGGGCATCACGGCACTCGAGGCGGGTGAAGTAAATGGCTTTGCGATCCTCTCCGACGATCGCGTGCACCAGCCGTGCCGCATCAAGAAGTACACGGCGCTGCCGCAGCTCTTCGCCGCCGCACTCAACGCGGGCGCCACGAGCGCCTGCCTCGCCGGCTCCGGCTCTTCAGTGTTGGCGATCGTTGATGACGAGCGCGGTGATGACGGGATCGCCGCCGTGATTGCGGCGCTCGATGCCGCCGCTGCGACAGCGGGCGTTGGCGGACACGCCGAACAGATTGAGGTCGACCAAGAGGGGGTACGCATCCTTCGCTCGGTCGGAGTGGCGTGACCGCGTCGTCGAAGCTGCTCGTTCAGAAGTACGGCGGGAGTTCGGTCGGCTCCGTTGAGCGCATCGCCGCCGTCGTTGCGCGCATCGCCCGCGATCGTGCCGGAGGCCGCGACGTCGTTGCAGTCGTTTCAGCCATGGGCGACACCACCGACGACTTGCTCGCACTCGCTTCGTCTGTCACCGGCGGCACACTGCCGAACGCGCGCGAACAAGACGCGCTGCTCGCCACTGGCGAGATTCAATCAGCTGCGTTGTTGGCGATGGCGCTCATTGCGCGCGGCACCGACGCCGTCTCGCTGAGTGGCGCCCAGGCCGGCATCAGCGCCGATGGCACCTACGGCAAGGGGCGCATCGCGGGGATTGAGCCTCGCCGAGTGCGGGCCGAACTCGACGCTGGTCGGGTCGTGATCGTGGCCGGATTCCAGGGGGTGAGCGAGGGCTCCGAAACGACGACCCTTGGCCGTGGCGGCTCCGACACCTCGGCGGTTGCCCTGGCCGCAGCCCTAGGGGCCGATCGCTGCCAGATCTTTACCGACGTGCGTGGCGTGTACACCGCCGACCCCCGCGCTGTGCCCGCCGCCCGCCAGCTCTCGGTCGTGGGCTACGAGGAGATGCTCGAGCTCGCCAACCAGGGGGCCCAGGTCATGCAGACGCGCGCCGTGGAGCTCGGCTGGGTCAATGACGTGGCCATTGAGGTGCTCAGTTCATTTGAGGAGCAGCCAGGGACAGTAATCAAGGAGGATACGCAGGTGGAGAAGCGCAATAAGGTTCGCGGCCTGGCGGCCGACACGAAGGTGGCGAAGGTGACTATGGTTGCCGTGCCCGACAAGCCCGGTATCGCGCGCTCGGTGTTTGATCCGCTCTCAGCGGCGAACATCAACGTCGACATGATCGTGCAGAACGTGTCGCACGACGGCACCACCGACCTCTCGTTCACAACCTCGCGTGCCGACCTTGCCGCAGCGCGCCCCGTGCTGGAGAAGATTCGTGCCGAGATCGGTGCGCGCGCACTCGAGATCGATGAGAACGTCGCCAAGGTGTCGATCGTTGGCGCGGGCATTCAGAATGCGCCAGGGTACGCCGCGCGCATGTTCGGCACCCTCGCCGATGCGAAGATCAACATTCAGATGATCTCGACATCCGAGATTCGTATCACCTGCATCGTCCGTGAGTCCGATGCGCCGCGCGCACTGCAGGCGCTGCACGATGCGTTTGATTTGGCAACGCCCGACGCCGTTGACGCGGAGTAGTTGCTCTGACGCAGATCGCTGTTGAACGGCTCGATGCCGTTGACTCCACCAACGATGTAGCTCGTGCGCGGCTAATAGCTGGTGGCGTTGCTGCCGATATACCGCTGCTGATTCGCGCCGAGACGCAGAGCGCCGGTCGCGGCCGTCGCGGACGCACCTGGCTCGACGCACCAGGTACTGGTCTCTTGATGAGCCTTGCACTGCGCGCGGGCGCCGGCTCACCGCTGCCGCTCGATGCGGATCGTTGGTGGCGCGTTGCCGCCGAGTTCTCACTCGCGGTTGCCGACGCAATCGAAGATGCCGCTGGGATGCAGATCGGCACCGTTGGGTTGAAGTGGCCAAATGATTTGGTCGTACGCAACATTGAAGGGGGCGTGACGCGCAGCTTCCGCAAGGTGGGCGGAGTACTGGCCGAGGCGGGCGACGCCGGCAGTGACGCTGCCTGGTTAGTTGTTGGCATCGGGTTGAATGTGCGCGGAGACGTGTCGAAGCTTGATGCGGCTCTGGCGGCAACGGCGACCAGTTTGGAGATCGCCACCGGGCGGCCCATTGATCGTGAGGCGCTCTTTATTGATGCAGTGGCGCGGCTCGAGGGGCGGCTCGGTGCCCTGGCTGAGGGGCGCTTCGATGTGGCGAACTGGCGCTCCCGCCAGCTGCTTGACGGGTGCGAGGTTGAGCTTGAGGGCGGGGCAGGGGAGACGATCAGCGGGCGCGTGGTGGGGCACGACGGTGCCTCGGGGGCCCTGATTCTGAGCGTGGACGGCACGGAGCGTGCCATTTTGGCGGGCGAGGTGACCAAGGTCGTGCGGATCGCCATCCCGTAGCGGGTACCATCTCCCTCTAAGGGAGGGGTAATGCCCAGCTTTCGGAACCCGTTCAAACGCCGCAAGGCGACCCCCGGAGCCGAGCCCGATTTGTGGGTCCGGTGCCCCGGGTGCACAGAGCTCCTCTTCAAGAAGACCTTGGAGAAGAGCCTTCAGGTCTGCTCGGCGTGCGGCCATCACTTCCGCGTGCCCGCCCGCGAGCGCATTGCGCAGCTGGTCGATGAGGGCACCTTCGTTGAGGCCGACGCCAGCCTGATCTCGCTCGACCCGATCGTCTTCACCGACTCCAAGGGGTACCCCGAGCGGGCCGCCGCCGCCCGCGCCACCACCGGCGAGCGCGACGCCGCCATCCGCGGTACCGCCCTCATTGGTGGCATCGAGGTTTCCCTCGTCGCCATGGACTTCTTCTTTATGGGTGGCTCGATGGGCTCGGTCGTGGGCGAGAAGGTCGCCCGCGCCGCCGAACTCGCCACTGCCCGCCGCCTCCCGCTCGTGATCGTCTCGGCATCGGGCGGTGCCCGCATGCAAGAGGGGACCTACGCGCTGATGCAGCTGCCAAAGACCCTCGCCGCCATCGCGCGATTGAAGTTGAGCGGCGGCACCTTCATTAGCGTGTTGACCGATCCAACCACTGGCGGCACCATCGCCTCATTCGGCGCCCTCGGCGACCTGAACGTTGCCGAACCGAATGCACTCATCGGCTTCAGTGGCGCGCGCGTCTCCGCCGGCACCATTGGCGACGAACTCCCGGTTGGGTTCCAGCGCAGCGAGTTCTTGCTGGAGACCGGCTTCATTGATGCGATCGTGCCGCGCGGCAATCTGCGCGGTTGGCTCACGCGCGCGCTCGGACTCCTGCAGCCACTCCCCGCACCAGCGGTGCCGCTCTATCGCCAGATTCCGATTCCTGGCGTGGGCCTCATTGGCGGCATGGTCACCGGTGTCGCGCAGGGCGCAGGCGCAATGATTGGTTCCGTTCTTTCGCCCGTTGCCGACGCCGCTTCGAAAGTGGCGAATCGTGCCGACCAAATTCTCGAGAACCAGCGCGACCGACACCTTGCGCCAGAGCTTGGGCCGCACCTTGATGAGGCCGAGGCGTGGAGCCACGTGCAGCGCGCGCGCGAGGTGAACCGACCACGCACTGCTGAACTGCTTGAGGCGCTTGGCGCTGAATTTGTGGAGCTGCGCGGTGATCGACGCGCCGGTGATGACGGCGCGATCGTTGCGGGCATTGCGCGCATCGATGGTCGTCGCATTGTGGTGGTCGGCACCCAGAAGGGGGCCGACACCGAGAGCAACATTCGCCGCGGATTTGGCATGCCGCATCCTGAGGGGTATCGCAAGGCGATGCGCGCCTTTGAGCTTGCCGAGCGCCTGCACCTGCCGCTCCTCACCCTGATCGACACCCCTGGTGCGCACCCCGGCCCTGAGTCGGAGCAGCACGGCATCGCCGAGGCGATCGCTGCGGCAATCAGCAAGATGACCGAATTGCGCACGCCGATCGTGACCGTGGTGACCGGCGAGGGTGGCTCGGGTGGCGCACTCGCCATCGCCGCCGCCGATCGCGTCTTCGCCTTTGAGCACGCCTACTACTCGGTGATCAGCCCCGAGGGGTGCGCCGCCATCTTGTTCCGCACCTCCGAGAAGGCGCCGGCCGCGGCGCGCGCGCTGCGCATCACGGCACCTGAGCAGGTTGCCCTCGGCGTGGTCGACGGCATCATTGCCGAACCCGAGACACTCTCCGCCGAATCGACCGTTACCTTGGCTCGCGCGATGTGGGAGAAGGTTTCGGCAACGTTTGACGAGTTGGAATCGATGAGCGACCTGAACGCGCTGCTTGACGCGCGCTACGCGCGCTATCGCGCCTACGGCGCATTCGATGAAGCAGCGCCAACGAAGAAGGGTCTCGTTGGTGCGATTCGTTCCATCTTCGGCATGGACCGCGACAAGGTGCCGGCCGGTATCAACGATGAGTGGCTCGATGAGATCGAGCGCAATAGTGCGGGGGCATAGCTAATGGCACACAACACCGAACGACTCGGCGAACTACTTGACTCGCTCGTTCCAGTGCTCGTGGATCGACTCCACGAAACTGGACTCGGCGAGATTGAGATTGAGCGCGATGGCGCCATCGTGCGTGTGCGCGCCGAAGATCTTGGCGCGCCGGTTACGGCGGCACCGGCGCCATCCGCTCCGCGCGGGGGAACTCCTGTTGCCGCAGCTGCGGCACCGACTGCCGCCGATGATCGCCGCCACCCAGTGCGCTCGACCGCCGTTGGTTTTGTGAAACTCGCCCCCGATATTCACGTGGGTGGCAAGGTCGCCAAGGGCTCACTGGTTGCGACCGTTGATGTGCTCGGTGTGGCAGTAGATGTGCGTGCTGATCACGGTGGCATTGTTGCCAAACTGCGCTGCGCTACCGGCGACCCCGTGGAGTACGGTCAGGAGCTCTTCCTCCTTGAATCCGTGGGCGAGGGGAAGCTGTGATCAAGCGCGTGTTGATTGCCAACCGCGGCGAGATCGCGCTGCGCATCTTGCGCGCCTGTCGCCAGCTCGGCATCGAAGCAGTGGTCGCCTATAGCGAGGCGGATCGCGAGTCGCGTGCGGTGCTCGTGGCCGACGAGGCGATCTGCATCGGGCCCGCCGATGCCAAGCGCAGCTACCTTTCGGCGCCGGCGGTGATCTCGGCGG
>CAMAXG010000051.1 GCA_945862225.1 Thermoflexus hugenholtzii JAD2
GTATAGCAGCGCGCGCCCTTCAAGAAGAGCTTCGCGCCCTCTCGACGGCACTGGCGGCAGACTGGTCCGGTATCTCGACCCATGCTTCTACTCCCCTAGACTCGGCGCTTCTTTGGAGGACGGCAGCCATTGTGTGGCAGCGGCGTCACATCGGTGATTGCAGTGATATCGAGGCCCGCAGTCTGTAGACCACGGATTGCCTGCTCGCGTCCAGCGCCTGGCCCCTTCACGAAGACGGCGACGGAGCGAAGTCCGTGCTCCATCGCCTTGCGTGCAGCTGCCTCAGCTCCGAGCGATGCGGCGTATGGCGTGCTCTTGCGCGAGCCCTTGAAGCCTGCGACGCCGCCCGAACCCCACGAAAGCACCGCACCGGTCAGGTCGGTGATGGAGACGAGGGTGTTGTTGAACGACGCAGCGATGTGCACATGCCCAACAGGCACGTTCTTCTTTTCGCGACGTCGAACCTTCGGTGCGCGCTTCTTCTTCTCTTCAGCCATCTCTCTACCTACTTCTTCTCAATCTTCTTGCCGGCGACGGTCTTACGAGCGCCACGGCGCTGTCGTGCGTTGGTCTTCGTGCGCTGGCCGCGCGACGGGAGGTTCTTGCGATGTCGGGTGCCACGGTAGGTGCCAACCTCAATCAGTCGCTTGATGTTCATAGCAATCTCGCGGCGGAGGTCACCCTCGACCTTGCGGCCCTTGTCGATGACTTCGCGAAGTCGGTTGACCTGGTCTTCGGTGAGATCGCGCACGCGCGTGTCTGGATTAATGGAGGTCTGCGCCAAGATCTTCTGGCTGGTGGTTAGGCCGATGCCGAAAATGTAGGTAAGGGCGATCTCAACACGCTTCTCGCGCGGAATATCGACGCCTGCAATACGAGCCATCAGTTAACCCTGTCGCTGCTTGTGCTTAGGGTTTTCGCAAATGACCATGACGCGTCCGTGCCGCTTAATCACGAGGCACTTGTCGCATCGAACCTTGACTGACGCAGATACTTTCACTCGTTCTCCTGCTGTGAGCGGCGCACCGCTCGTGCTTCTACTTCAACCGGTAGGTGATCCGACCCTGGGTCAGATCGTATGGCGAGAGTTCGACCTTCACCCGATCACCTGGAAGGATTCGGATGAAATTCGTCCGAAGCTTTCCACTGATATAGGCGCGGATCCGGTGGCCGTTTTCGAGCTCAACCACGAACGATGTGTTCGGTAGTGGCTCCACAACGGTCCCCTCGACCTCGATCGAATCTTTCTTCGCCAACAAACCCCCGATCAGAACGCGTTACTGGATCTCGGAAGACCGAGACGGCGCGCTACGGAGTCCGCAGACGCGCGAAGGGAGACAATAGCAGAGCCCCACGATCCCCGCACATAGGGGGCGTTCATGACCCCCTCGTCAGGATGGTGGAGCCCCCCGCCACGATGGCGATGCTGTCCTCCCAGTGAGCGGCGAGGCTTCCGTCAATTGTTACAACGGTCCACTCGTCGTCCATGACCCCCACCTCGGGTGAGCCGAGGGTGAGCATCGGTTCGATGGCCAGGCAGTGCCCCTCCGCCAGGGTCAGGCTCTTGCGGCCGGTGCGGTAGTTGGGCACCTGTGGGGCCTCATGCATGGCACGGCCGATGCCATGGCCAACGTAGGGGCGCACGATGCCATACCCCGCCCGCAGGGCGACATCCTCAATGGCGCCAGAGATCTCTTCAATGGTGGCCCCTGGGCGGGCGGCGGCGATGCCAGCGTCCAGCGCCTCCCGAGTCACCGCCACCAGGCGCTGCGCCTCTGGCGTCCCCTCGCCGACCACAAAGCTTCGCGCCCCGTCGGCATGCCAGCCCTCCCAGATCGCCCCAGCGTCAATAGAGACGAGCATCCCCTCCTTGATCTCGCGGTCTCCCGGGATGCCGTGGACGACCTCGCTATCGAGCGAAATACAGATAAAGGCGGGGAAGCCGTGGTACCCCTTGAAATTCGAAGCGGCGCCGTGGCGCATAATGCAGCGCTCCGCGATTGCGTTCAGTTCGGCCGTGCTCGCCCCTGGTACGGCCGCCTCCTGAATCAGGTCATGAATCTCGGCAACGATGGCGCCCGCGCGGCGCATCAACGCGATCTCGGCTGAGCTCTTGCGAGTGATTGCCCCCATGGCTACGCCGTCAGCCCAGCGGATGCCGCGGCCGCAGCGAGGCGTCCTTGGACCTCGTCAATCGCACCAACGCCGTCGACCTCTGTGAGCCGGCCAGCGGTGCGGTACAGGTCAACGACAGAATCCAGCGCGGCAAGCTGATTCGCCAGTCGCGCTGCAACCGTCTCCGGCGCATCGTCGCTCCGCGTGATCAGCGAGGTGCCGCACACGTCGCACACTCCCGCGCTCTGCGGCGGACGGCTGAGCAAGTGATAGGAGCGGCCACATGAGGGGCAGACCCGACGCGCCGTAAGGCGCTCTTCAAGGATCGCTCGGTCTACCTTGAGCAGCACTGCGCTGATCTTTCGACCGCTCGCCGCATACGCAGCATCGAGCGCCGCCGCCTGTGCTGGATTGCGCGGAAAGCCGTCGAGGATGACGCGACTTGCTGCGTCTGCCTTGGCGAGACGCGATTGGATCATGTTGATCGTGACTTCGTCGGGAACCAGCTGTCCAGCATTGATGAACTGTTGTGCGGCAAGGCCGAGCGGCGAGCCAGCTGCAATTTCGGCACGGAAGAGGTCGCCAGTCGCAACGTGGGCTGCCCCCGTTGCTGCGGAGAGTGCCTCCGCTTGCGTCCCCTTCCCTGCGCCTGGGGCGCCGAGAAGGACGAGGATCACTTAATAAAGCCCTCGTAATTTCGCATCAGCATCTGTGCCTCAAGCTGCTTCATCGTTTCAACGACGACGCTCACTGCGATCAAGAGGCCGGTGCCGCCGAGGCTGACGCCGAGTCCGCCGAGATCACCAAACAGCGTGCCGAGCGCATACGGCGAGACTGCAACGAGTCCCAAGAAGAGCGATCCGAGCAGCGTGATGCGTGTCACTACCTTGCCGAGATACTCCTGCGTTGGCATCCCTGGGCGAATGCCTGGGATATAACCACCGTTCTTGCGCAACTGATCTGCGGTTTCGTCCGGCTTGAACGTGAACGCCGTATAGAAGTAGGTGAACGCCACCGTCAGGATGAAGTAGAACGGCAGGTAGACCAACTCGTTCTGTGGTCCAAGTGTGTCGACGATCCACTGCGCACCAGCCTTCACCCACTCAACCTCTGAGGCGGTGAAGTACCCAGCGATCTGCGCCGGGAAGAGCAGGATGCTCATAGAGAAGATGATTGGGATCACGCCAGCCTGATTCACCTTGAGTGGAAGGAACGTGCGGCCACCCTGGTAGACGCGATTGCCGCGGACGCGGCTCGCATACTCGACCGGAATGCGTCGCTGACCTTCGGTGATCAAAATGATCGCGGCAACTGCGGCAGCGCCGAGCACCAAGAAGGCGAGGAGCACTGCGATGTCTGGTGCGCTGAAGAACTCTTGGATCGCACCCGGCACGCGGCCGATGATGCCAGCGAAGATGATGAAGCTGATTCCATTGCCGATCCCGCGCTCGGTGACAAGCTCGCCGATCCACATGAGGAGCAGCGAACCCGTTGTGAGGATGACGATCTGCACGAGAGTCTCTGGGCTCGCAAGGTCGAATCGGGTCGTGAGGACATCCTGGCTGTTAAGGAGCGCGAGGAAGGCGTAGCTCTGCAGCGCCGCGAGCGGCACGGTCAGGTAGCGGGTGTACTGGTTGATCTTGTTGCGGCCGTACTCACCCTCGCGGCTGAGTTCGATCAGGCGCGGCACCACGCCGCTCATGAGCTGCATGATGATCGAGGCGTTGATGTATGGGTTCAGGCCCAAGCCGACGACGCTGAATCGTGCGAGCCCACCACCTGAGAAGAGGTCAAGGAGGCCGAAGAGGGCGTTGTCCTGGAAGAAATCTGAGAGGGCGGCCGGATCGGCACCCGGCACTGGCACATGGCTGAGCAGGCGGAAGACCACGAGCATGGCGGCAACGAAGAAGAGCTTGCGTCGGATCTCGGGGGTTCGGAACGCATTCACTAGGGTGTCAATCATCGTTCGTCTCCTTCCCCGCTATTCGTAGGCAGAATCGCCTACGTGCGACCTAAACCTTAGGCGTCTGCGCCGTCGGTCTCTGCAGCCTTAGTGGCGCGCTTTGCTGGAGCCTTCTTCCCTGGCGTTGGAGCGTTCTTCCCCGCCTTCACCCCGACTGGAGCGGCTGAGGCAGGAGTTGCAATCTCATACACCGTGATGTCTCCACCAGCGGCCTTGATCTTGGCCACGGCGCTATCGGTGAAGGCGTTAGCGGCAAAGAGGATCTTGGTCGAGATCTCACCGGTGCCGAGCACCTTCAACGGCTTCCCTCGAGTCTTGAGGAGGCCCGCTGCGGCGAGGATGTCGGCGTTCACGCTGAGTGGGCTCTCGCCCTTCAGTCGGCCAGCGTCAATCCACTGCTGAATACGGCCAACGTTGACGACGGCGACTTCAACGCGCAGAACGTTGCGGAAGCCGCGAAGCTTTGGGATGCGGCGATGGATTGGCGTCTGACCACCTTCGAACCACGCTGGGATGCTCCCACCGCTTCGTGAGGTCTGGCCCTTCGTACCGTAACCGGCAGTCTTACCGCGCCCAGCCGCAATACCGCGACCGACACGAATACGCTTCTTCTTTGAGCCTGGTGCTGGCTGCAGATCATGGAGCTTCACTTGGTCACCTTCGCCTTCTTCACCTTGGCAGGCTTCTTCGCCTTCTGTGCCTTCTTCGTTGCGACGGCAGTTGCTGCGGTCGCAGCCTCGGCGCCGGTCAACTCATCAACCGAGACGAGGAAGTTCACCTGGCGCACCATGCCGCGAACGGCTGGATTGTCAGGAAGCAGATTGGTGTCACCGATGCGGTCGAGGCCGAGGGCTCGAATGGTGCCGCGATTTCGCGCGACATGCCCAAGCTCGCTCTTAACCTGCGTGACCTTGATGTACTTCTCAGCCATGGTGCACCTCTGGCGCCGACTCTTGGCCACCCACGCGGATTCGGACGCGCTTGCCGCGCGCAGCTGAGATCTGCTCAGCGGTGCGCAGCTGCGAGAGCGCTGCGATAGCGGCACGCGTTGCGTTCACTGGGTTTGACGAGCCGTAAACCTTGGAGAGGATGTCGTGGATCCCTGCTGAGGTGATGATCGCGCGAATTGCGCCACCGGCGATCACGCCCGTTCCCTGTGAGGCTGGCTTCAGCATCACGCGGCTGGCGGAGTGCTCGGCCGACACTTCGTGCGGAATGGTGGTGCCGAGGAACGGCACGCGAATCAGGTTCTTCTTCGCGTCTTCGGTCCCCTTGCGGATCGACTCTGGCACTTCACCGGCCTTGCCGATGCCAACGCCAACGTGTCCCTGGCCATCGCCAACGACGACGAGCGCGGAGAAGGTGAAGCGGCGTCCGCCCTTCACTACCTTCGCTACGCGGTTGATCTGCACGACCTTCTCTGCGAGGGTCAGCTTTGACGCGTCAATTCTCGCCATCTCAGTGCCCTCCTAGAACTCAAGCCCGGCAGCCCGGGCAGCGTCTGCGAGCGCCTTGAGGCGCCCATGATATTTAAATCCAGCGCGGTCGAAGACGACCTTCGCCACACCAGCGGCCTTAGCGCGCTCGGCAACCAGGGTTCCGACTTCGGCGGCCTCCTGCACCTTCGTGCGCTTGGCGTCGCCCTTGACCTTTGCGTCAAGCGTTGAAGCTGCTGCCAGGGTCTTCCCTGCTGCGTCGTCAATCACCTGCGCATAGATGTGGTTCAGGCTGCGGAAAATCGCGAGTCGCGGTCGTGCCGCAGAACCCTCAACGACCAGCCGAATGCCAACGTGGCGGCGCTTACGCGACGCGACGCGTGTCGTTGCGCGGCTCACTTGGCACCAACCTTTCCGGCCTTACCGGCCTTGCGGCGGATGACCTCGTTGACGTACTTAATGCCCTTCCCCTTGTATGGCTCAGGCTTTCGGAGGGAACGGATCTCTGCGGCGATCTGGCCGACGAGCTCCTTGTTGGCGCCGAGAACGGCGACCTTCGTCTGGCCGTCCACTTCAAAGGTGATCCCCGCTGGCGGGTTGATCTCGATCGGGTGGCTGTAGCCGAGGGCCAGGGTCAACTTGTTCCCCGCCTTGGCGGCGCGGTAACCGACGCCGTTGATCTCAAGATCGGTGCGGAAGCCGGTGGCAACACCCTCGACCATATTGGCGATGAGGGTGCGGCAGAGGCCGTGCATGGAGCGGTTGGTCTTGCTGTCATCGGGACGCGTCACGGTAATCACATCCGCCTCAAGGGTGAATGCGACTGCGCCAGGGATCTCACGCGAGAGAGTCCCCTTCGGTCCGGTGACCGAAACGGTTCGACCCTCAATGGTGACCTTCACCCCTGCTGGTACGGCGATGGGCTTGCGTCCGATTCGTGACATCAGTCCCCTCCTCTACCAGACGTAGGCGAGGATCTCGCCGCCGAGCTGGGCCTTGTGGGCCTGCGCTCCGGTCATGATCCCCTTTGATGTGCTCAAGATGACAACACCGAGGCCGCCGAGCACGCGCGGAATCTCTGTCTTACCAGCATAAACCCTTAGGCCAGGCTTGCTGATGCGCTTGAGGCCTGAGACGACCGGCACCTTGCCGTCGACGTACTTCAGGGTGACCTGGAGGTAGTTCTCTGGGCCCTTCTTCGTCTCTACGAAGGAGGCGACGAACCCCTCATCCACGAGGATGCGGGCCATCTGAAGCTTCAGCTTCGAGGCTGGGACGAGCACCTCGGCATGCCGGGCGCGCGACGCGTTCCGGATGCGAGTGAGCATGTCTGCAATTGGATCAGTGACGTTCATATTCTCACCAACTCGACTTCGTGACGCCCGGGATCATTCCGACCAGGGCACGCTCTCGGAAACAGATTCGGCAGAGGCCGAATCGGCGGATGAATGCACGTGGACGCCCACAGATGGCGCAACGGCTGTACTTCCGCGTAGAAAACTTTGCCGGCGCTGCCGACTTCAGTACCAACGACTTCTTCGCCATCTCAGCCCCCTCAGTTCGCGAACGGCATGCCGAGCATAGAGAGGAGCTTCTTAGACTCCTCATCGCTCTTTGCCGTCGTTACGATTGTGACCTCGAGACCTCGAAGTCGGTCGATCTTGTCGAACTCCACCTCAGGGAAGGAGAGCTGCTCCTTCATGCCCAGGGTGTAGTTGCCGCGGCCATCGAAAGACTTGCCCGACACGCCGCGGAAGTCGCGGATTCGTGGCAGGGCGACGCGGGTCAGTCGCTCGAGGAAGTCCCACATGCGCTCGCCTCGAAGGGTGACCTTCGCGCCGATTGGGTTCCCCTCGCGGACCTTGAAGGTCGCGATGGACTTCTTCGCCTTGGTGACAATCGCTCGCTGGCCGGTGATGAGGGCGAGATCGCCCACGGCCGCATCGACCGCCTTGGCGTTCGTCAGTGCCTCACCGAGGCCGATGTTGACCACGATCTTCTCGAGGCGTGGCACCTGCATCGCGTTCGTGTAGCCGAACTCGCTCTTCAGGGCCGGAATCACTTCAGTTGTATAGCGCTGCTTCAGCTCGCTCACTTGGCAGCCTCCTTCTTGCCACCGATGACGGTGCCGCAGCGGCCACAGAGGCGCTGCTTCTTGCCGTCGGCGGTTCGGCCTGCCTTCAGGCGGATTGGTCGGTCGCACTTTGGGCAGACCACAGCAACCTTGGCAAGGGCGAGTGGCATGGCCACCTCGATGATCCCGCCAGGCTCAACCGTTGGCGCTTGTGAGCCGTTCGCCATCTTCTGGCGTGGCTTCTGGTGCTTCTTCGCGATGTTGAGGCCGGTCACGACAACCTTGCCTGGAGCCACGAGGCGCTCAACGCTGCCACGCTTCCCTGCATCCTTGCCGCTGAGCACCGAAACGGTGTCGCCCACGCGGATCTCCGTTGTCGTCTCGTATACCGAACGCATTAGAGCACCTCCGGCGCGAGTGAAATGATCTTCATGTAGTCC
>CAMAXG010000052.1 GCA_945862225.1 Thermoflexus hugenholtzii JAD2
CTCGCCCAGATGACGGTTGCGGCAAAGATCGTTGCCAGCAGGGTGACGGCGAGAGCGTATGGGCGGGCGGAGCAAATCACTACATCATCACCAGGCCGCCGTCGACGCCGAGCACCTGCCCGGTGACGTACGAGGCCTCACGTGATGCGAGGTAGATCACCGCGGCGGCAATCTCGTGTGGCTCGCCGAAACGGCCGAGTGGCGTTGCGGTCTTGACTCCCTCTTTGATCGCCTCTGGCAGATCGGCGGTGAGCTCGGTGACGATGAAGCCTGGTGCCACCGCGTTCACGGTGATGCCGCGGCTCGCTACTTCGCGGGCGGTTGCCTTGGTGAGGCCGATCATGCCAGCCTTCGCCGAGCTGTAGTTCGCCTGGCCGGCGTTCCCCGCCTGGCCCGAAACGCTCGTGATGTTCACGATGCGGCCACTCTTGGCGCGGAGCATCTCTTTGACTGCGGCCTTCGTCATGTAGAAGGCGCCCGAGAGATTCGTGTCGATGACCTCGCGCCACTGCTCTGGCGTCATGCGCAAGATGAGTGTGTCGCGGGTGATGCCCGCGTTGTTCACGAGCAGGTCGACCTTGCCGAACGACTCCATTGCCTTCGCGACCACGGCGACCGCACTATCGGGATCGGCGGCGTCGGCCTGCATGGCAGCCGCCTTGCGACCCTTGGCGGTGATCTCGGCAACCACGGCGTCGGCGGCGGCGGTGTTCCCCTTGTAGGTGATCAGCACGTCGGCACCCGCATCGGCGAGGGCGACGGCGATGGCGCGGCCAATGCCGCGGGCCCCACCGGTCACGATGGCGGCGTATCCATTGAGTTCGAACATGGAACCTCCTCTGTTGGGGCTGTGGTCTCTAGTGTCGCGCCTAGCGGCGCTTTGCGTCTAGCAGCGCCTTCAGTGCCACAGGCACCTCGGCGGCCTTCGCTCCCCCCTCGGGGCGTCGAATCGTGATCGTGCTCGAATCAACCGCCGCGGCGCGTGCGCCGTTGGCAGGGTCGGCGTCCCAGCGGGTGACGAAGGCGCCAGAGGTGTACCCGCCACCAAAGGCAACGGTGCAGAAGACATCGCCCGGCTTCAGCCGTCCGGCTGCCACCGCCTCGGAGAGGGCGATCGGGATGCTCGCCGCGGAGGTGTTCCCGTAGCGGTCGAGATTGACGAAGATCTTCTCCATCGGGAAGTGGATCGCCTTGGAGACATGTTCGATGATGCGCAGGTTCGCCTGATGTGGGATCACCAGATCCACCTCGGGGACGGTGAGGCCGGCGCGTTCGATTGCCGCTGTTGCGACTGCGGCCATGGTGCGCGTGGCATACACATAGGTCTTCGCGCCATCCATCTTGATCAACGGATCGGCATCGTCGCCCGAACCACCAGGGATCCAGAGTGCAAACGCTCCCGACGGATCGGCGGAGAGTTCGAAGCTCAGCGTGCCTGGACGCGTGGCAATGTTCTGGTCGTCGTGTAGGTCGAGTGCATCGAGCACGATTGCGCCAGCACCATCGCCGAAGAGGACACAGGTCGAACGATCGCTCCAATCAACGATGTGCGAGAGTGACTCGGCACCGATCACCAGTGCGCGCTGTCCGAGACCGGCGGTGAGGAAGCCGTGCGCCACGGCATACGCGTAGGCGAAGCCGGAACAGGCGGCAGAGAGATCGAAGGCGGCGGCACGATGGCTACCGATCGCCTCCTTCACCAGCACCGCGGTGCTCGGCATCGGGTGATCTGGCGTGAGGGTTGCTACAACGATCAGGTCAACAGAGTCAGCGGAGACGCCAGCAACGGCGAGAGCGCGGGCGGCGGCAATCGCGCCCATGGATGCGGCGGTCTCACCATCACCGGCAATGTGGCGTTCGCGAATGCCGGTGCGCGTGCTGATCCACTCGTCACTCGTCTCAACGATCTGCTCGAGATCGGCGTTGGTGAGGACCGCCTGTGGTACCTCGTGGCCCCATCCAACAATGTGGGTCGTACGATTCGGGAGCGCGGCTAAGCCAGTCTCGCCACCAATACGTGATGCATCACCATCAATTCGTGGGCCACTCATGCTGGCTCCAGCTCAATGATTGGCGTCTTCGCTTTCACCAGGAGTCCGTCTTGCGCAATGATGCGCACCACACGACCCGCCTTGTCGCTCTTGATCTCATTGAAAAGCTTCATCGCTTCGATGAGGCCGATCGGCTGACCAACCGCCACGATCGATCCGACACTAACGAGCGGTGCAGCGCCTGGCGATGGGGCGGCGTAGAAGATGCCAGTGAGTGGTGCGTTCACGACTGGGCCGCTCGGAGTGGCTGCGCTCGCTGGCGCTGCTGCAGGCTTTGTTCCCGTTGGCAGCGGCACAAGCGCGGCGCTGGCAGTGGATGGTGGTACGGCGGCGCCAGCCACCACCACGTGGCTCCCCTGCACGGCGCTTCGGCTGCGCACCACCACGCGCGTGCCGCCAGCGGAGAGCTCAACCTCGGCGAGTCCGCTCCCGTCCGCAACAACGGCGAGACGATCAATGATCTCAATGAGGGCGGCGTCATCTGTGGTCAGCGGCAGGTTGGCCGGGAGGCGAACCCCGCTGCGACTCTCTCCCTTACGGGGTCGCGGCGGCATGTTCTGCACGGGAGCGGCGGCTGCTGGCAGCGCGCTTTCGATCAGTCGTGAGGGGTCCCGCGGCGCGAGTCGCTCAATGGCTGGGGTCGACGGTGGCGTCACGTCGCTCGCTGGGGCCACCTCGGGTGCGTCGCCGCGCGCGCGGCGTGCCGCGTCACGTGCCGCTTCAAGGGCACGACGTGCACTCTTCTGAAGTCGAACGCGACGCTTCTCCGCCATTACTTCCCCTCCCACTTCGCAAAGACCAAGGCAGAATTCTGACCGCCGAAGCCGAAGGCATTCACGAGCGCGAGGTTCACCTGCTGCGCAGCAGGCGCGCCGGTAACGATGTTCAGGCCAGCGGATGCTGGATCTGGCGCGGTGAGATTCAGCGTTGGGTGCACACGTCCGTCGCGCATGGCGCAGATCGTGGCGATGGAGCCGAGGCCGCCGGCGGCGCCAAGGGTGTGGCCAATAGCGCTCTTCGTGGCGGTAACGCTCGCGCGCGAACCTTCGCCGAGAATCGTGCGAATCGCTTCGAGCTCCGCCTTATCGCCCTCTGGCGTTGAGGTGGCATGCGCGTTGACGTGATCAAGATCGGCACCGGTGCGACCCGCCTTGGCGAGTGCGCGACGTGCGGCGCGAACCGCGCCAGAGCCACCAGGCGCTGGCAGGGTGATGTGCAGTGCGTCGGCGGTCGCGCCGTAGCCCACGAGTTCGGCGAGCGGCGTTGCGCCGCGGGCGAGTGCCACGTCAAGTCGCTCCAACAGCAGGATGCCCGCACCCTCGGCCATCACGAATCCATCGCGACCACTGTCGAACGGTCGTGAGGCGGCGGCAGGATTGCCACCGGTAGACGATGCGCCGCTGCGCGAGAGGGCACGCATGTTGTTGAATCCAGCGAACACCACCGGGTGGAGCGCCGCCTCGGTGCCGCCAGCGAGTGCGACGGTCGCGTCGCCGCGGCGAATCATCTCGTACGCCTCACCAATCGCGTGACCGGCGGTGGCGCAGGCGCTCACCGCGCCGAACGACGGGCCCTGTGCGCCAACGTGAATCGCCACTTCGCCCGAGGCCATGTTGCCGATGGCGGCGGGGACCAAGAAGGGCGAGATGCGACCGGCGCCGCGCTCGGCGAAGACGGCGGCCTGCTCAAACAAGGTGGTCGCGCCACCCAAGCCCGAGCCGATGATCGTGGCGACCCCTTCGGATGATTCGCCAGCTTCAAATCGTGGTGGCAGCCCAGCCGAGGCGAGTGCCTCAGCGGCAGCGGCGATGGCGAAGTGCGTGAAGCGATCGAGGCGCTTGATCTGCTTCGGCTCGAGCACATCGGAAGGATCGAAGTCGATCGCCTGCCCGCCGAAGTCGACCTCTTGGCCGGTGAGGTCGAGGCCCTGCAGCGCGCGAACGCCGGAGCGTCCGGCGAGGAGGCCGTCCCAGAGCGCGGCAACGCCACGGCCGAGCGGTGAGACCGCCCCCATCCCCGTTACGACGACGCGCTGCTCGTTGCTCATCGCACCAGCTTCCCGGAGCGGAGCGTTGCGGCGCGATAGGTGTCGCCGGTGAGTGCTCGTGCACTAATGGCGTCGGCAACCTTCTCGGTGTCGTAGCTGGCGCGATAGACCTCGGCGTTGATGGTCTTCGCCTCGGGATCGATGTCGATCACCGTAAAGGCGGCGGTGGCGTCGCCGTCATACGGCATGCCAACGGAGCCCGCGTCAACGAGCACCTTCCAGCCGTAATCCTTCACGCGCGCCGTATGGGTGAAGCCCACGCAGACAACGCGCGCGTCGGTCTGGCCGAGCAGTTCTAGCGTGGTCGACGGATCAAGGTCGGCACTCAGTGGAATCGTGCGCGAGCCGGGCGAGGCGTGACAGAAAGTGACGGCAATCTCGCCGTAGCGAATGCGGCGCTCGCTTGGCAGGGAGCGCAGCCACTCAATGCGATCGTCGTCAAGCGCATCCGATGCCCACTCCACGGCGGCCTTCAGTCCTGGCGGCAGGCCACCGGCGAGGCTCGGGAACGAGGCGGCGTAGTCAAGGTCGGCCACGGCGATGTCGCCGGTGCCCGCGGTGACGAGAGCGCCCTTCTTCTGCAGTTGCTGAATCAGGTCGATCGTCTCCGATGGCTTTGAGCCGAAGAGGGCGTGATCACCAAGGATTGCAACCTGATCGGGCTTCAAGGCAGGGAGTCGCGCGACGACCGCCTCAAGTGCGGCGAGGTTGCCGTGAATGTCTGAAAGAACGACGACGCGCTTCATATCTGTCCCTTCGCTATTCGGCTGAACCGGCCGGACGCGGAAGCGCCGACTCGGGTGGAATCACAAACGTAATCGTGACGGTACAGGCGACGGCGCCATCAACGCTCGCCGTTCCCTTGGCAGTGCCCATGCGTGAGCCAAGCTTCTGCATCTGGATTTCGAGTCGCAGCGTTTCACCTGGCACGACCATGCGCGTGAAGCGGCACTCCTCAATCTTGGCGAAGACGCCAAGGCGGTTGCCGAACCCTTCGGTGCGCGCAACGTAGACGCCCATCGCTTGGGCGAGCGCTTCGACCTGCAACACGCCCGGCATGATCGGCATGCCTGGGAAGTGACCAGGGGTCCAGAAGGCATCGGGGCGCACATCGAGCTCCGCAATCAGCGTCTGCGTTGCACGGTCTTCCGACACGATGCGATCAAGCAACAGGAACGGCGCGCGATGCGGGATCAGCGCCTCGATACCAGCCTGGTCGAGCAACGGTGCGGTCATGCGCGTGCCTTCGGCGCGGCGGCCAAGATGTCGGCGGTGCCGATCGCATCAAGCATGCCGGTGGTGGCGGTGCCCTTTAGGAACGATGGAGTCTCCAGAAGGCCAAGGAAGAAGTCGCGCGTGGTGGCCACGCCATCGATCTCTACTTCAAGGAGCGCCGCGCGCGATCGTGCGATCGCCTCTTCGCGCGTGTTCCCCCATACGATCAACTTGGCGAGCAGGCTGTCGTAATACGGTGGCACCTCGTACCCGGCATAGAGATGCGAATCGAAACGTACCCACGGGCCGCTCGGTGAACGGAAGGTGGTGATCTCACCCGCCTGTGGTCGGAACTCCTGTGCTGGATCTTCGGCGGTGAGGCGGAACTCGATCGCGTGACCGCGACGCTCCACCTCGGCCTGCGTCATTGGCATCAGGTCACCAGCTGCCAAACGAATCTGCAGCGCAACCAGATCGACACCCGTGACCATCTCGGTGACCGGATGCTCCACCTGAATGCGGCAGTTGATTTCGATGAAGTACGGCTTCCCGTCGGTGCCGACCAAGAACTCGAGCGTGCCAAGGTTGCGATACCCCGCAGCGCCGATCGCCTTCGCGGCGCGCGCCAAGAACTCTTCGCGCACCTTTGGGGTGAGTGCCGTGGATGGCGACTCTTCGACGAGCTTCTGGTGGCGGCGCTGCACCGAGCAGTCGCGCTCACCGAAGTGCAGCGCGGTGCCCGCCTTGTCGACGGCGATCTGCACCTCAACGTGGTGCGTGTCGACGAGATACTTCTCGAGATAGAGCGACCCGTCGCCGAACGCGGCCTGCGCCTCTTGGGTGCAGAGCGAGAAGAGCTGGGCCAGGTCATCGGCGTTGTGGATCACGCGCATGCCGCGTCCGCCGCCGCCTGCCGACGCCTTCAAGATGACCGGGTAGCCGATCTTTGCCGCGGCCTTCGCCGCCGCCGCCTCGTCGGCAACCACGCCGTCGGAGCCCGGAATCGTTGGCAGGCCGTGCTTGGCTAGAAGTGCGCGCACCCCCGCCTTGCTCTCAAAGCGCTCCAGCACCTCGGCCGAGGGACCAATAAAGGTGAGCCCGTGCGCGGCAGCCGCCTCGGCGAAGGCGGCGTTCTCCGAGAGGAAGCCGTAGCCCGGGTGAATCGCGTCGCAGCCGGTGGCGAGCGCC
>CAMAXG010000053.1 GCA_945862225.1 Thermoflexus hugenholtzii JAD2
GTGGAGCGCGTCGAGCGCGAACTCCCTGGCACGATGCTGCTCGCCGAGGCCTTCTGGCTCCTTGAGGGGTATTTCGTGCGCGGACTCGGCATGCACCGTGTCTACAACTCCGCCTTTATGGCGATGCTCCGTGACGGCAAGAACGCGGAATACCGCACGATCCTGCGCGACACCACGGCCTACGACCCTGAGCTGCTGCGACGCTATGTGAACTTCCTCACCACCCCCGATGAGGAGCCGGCCGCTGTGGGGTTCGGGACCGGCGACCGTGCACTCCTGGCGGCAACGTTGGCGGCGACACTCCCTGGCGTGCCGATGCTCGGTCACGGGCAGTGGGAGGGGCAGCGCGAGCGCTACGGCATGGAGTACCGCGCGCCTCGGACCAGTGACCCGATCAGCGCCGACCATGTCGAGCGGTATGACCGCGAGATCGCCCCGCTCCTTCGGGCGCGTCACCTCTTCGCTGGGGTCGCTGACTTCCGCTGGTTCGACGCAAAGGGCGGCAACAAGTCCGCACGCGAAAGCGCCTACGCCTTCAGTAATGCGGCGGGGAGTGCCCGTTCGCTGGTGATCGCTCTCAACAGCGATACGGCGGCAGAGATCACCATCCAGCACGCCTCGCCAGCGGTCGCCCCATCAAGCTCACTTGCTGGCACACCGGCACATCCACTACCTGCCAGCACCATTGCTGATCGGCTGGGCATTTCTGCAAGTGCTGGTGATGTGGTCGAACTCCGTGATGCGATCACCAACCGCAGCCTCCTGGTCAGCACCGCATCGCTGGTGCGCAGCGGACTGACGGTGCGGCTCCCTGCATTCGGTCGCGTCGCCTTCTGGGGCGTTGCACAGCACCACTCAACAGCGAGTGAGCCGTGGGGCGATCTTGCCGCGCAGGCGAACGGCGAGTTGCTGCACGATCCCGTCGCCGCGCTGGCTGCGCTCACGAGCGGCGGCACCCCTACTGAAGCGCTTTCGGCGAGAATAGAGAGGCCAACTGGCACAAGTGCGACGGGGAGGAAGCGCGTGGCCGAACGCAAGCCCACATCGGGAGAGTCGACCGCCGACCCGCGACTCTTGACGACGGAAACGCCTGCGCCGCCAGAGGCGGTGCGAGCGATTGCCGCACTCCTCGGCCGGGCTGCTGCCCCACTCCGCCCGGAGCGCCGCGCAACACCTCCAGCCCCAGTGGCAACGACAGTGCCCGAAGTTCAGGCGCCGATTGAGAGCCTGCGGGACCACGAGATCCTCGTGGAGGGCGAACACAGTGATCTGATCCGACTCGCGGCACATGAGATTGATCGCGTGAAGCGGCGCGCTAAGCGCGCGCGACAGGCGGTTCGTGAGGCGCTCGCCCGCATCTCTACGCCAGGGGGCGACGAGTTCGGCGGGTAACCCCGCTACTGCGGGTCGGCGAGAACGAGCAGCTTAATCTCGGTCATCTCATCCATCGACCAACGCACACCCTCTCGGCCAAGTCCAGAATCCTTCACGCCGCCGTACGGCATGTTGTCGATGCGGTAGGTCGGCACATCATTAACGATCACGCCGCCAACCTCTAACTGGTCGAATGCGACGCGCACATGCGCCAGATCATTGGAGAAGAGTCCGCACTGCAAACCGAAGCGGCTCTCATTCACGGCGGCGATTGCTGTTGAAAAGTTGCTGAAGCGTTCGATGATCACCACGGGGGCGAAGGCCTCCTCGCTGCAGATGCGCGCGTCGCGCGGCACGTTCGTCAAGATGGTTGGGGCGAAGAGGCGCGGTGCCTTGGGATCTACAGCGGCACCGCCAGAGATCACCTTTGCGCCAGCGGCGACCGCCTCGCTGACCCACTCCGCGGTGCGCGCCGCGGCACCATCATCAATGAGCGGCCCAAGGTCGGTCTTTTCGCTCGCCGGGTCACCGAGCACGAGCTTCGCGGCACCAGCGGCGAACTGCTGCTCAAAGGCGTCCGCGACCGACTCGTGCACAAAGATGCGCTGCACACTGATGCAGACCTGACCGGCGTAGGCGAACGAGCCGACAAGCGAGCGCTTCACCGCCCACGGAAGATCGGCGGTGGCGTCAACGATGCAGGCGGCGTTACCACCAAGCTCGAGAATGACGCGCTTCTTGCCGGCGCGCCCTTTCAGGGACCAGCCAACGGTGGGTGAACCTGTGAACGAGAGGACCTTGAAGCGCTCGTCTTCAATCAGGCGATCTGCGTCGGGACGCGAGGTTGGAATCACACTGAGTCCGCCAGCTGGGAGGCCGGCTTCGACGAGGATCTCGGCGACCTTCAGCATGATCAACGGATCGGCGCTCGGCGGCTTCAGCACCATGCTGCAGCCAACCGCGATGGCGGGGGCAACCTTATGGGCGGCAAGGTTGAGTGGGAAGTTGAATGGACTGATTCCAAGCACTGGGCCAACAGGGAATCGCTGCGTGATGCCGAGGCGACCCTTGCTTGCAGGGGCCAGATCGAGTGGGATCGTTTCGCCGATCATTCGCTCCGCCTCTTCGGCGGCAAGCCTAAAGGTCAGCGCGCCGCGATCAATTTCGGCGCGTGCATCGCGGATCGGCTTCCCCGCTTCGGCGGAGAGGAGTGCCGCCAGCTCTTCGCGGCGCTCGGTGATCTTTTCGGCAGTGGTCCGCAAGATTGCGCCACGCTCCCAGGCGCCAAGCGCGCGCATCGCGGTAAATCCGGTGACGCTCCCGGCAGCTGCGCGCTCCACCTGCTCTGGTGTGGCGAGGTAGGTCGTGCCGACCAGATGACCGTCAAAGGGCGACCGAATCTCGACAAGGTTCGGCGAGCTCTCCCATACGCCGGCAACGAGGATCTTCTGTGGCTCCATATGGGGCGAGTCTAGCGGCGTGCGCCGTGGCGTGATTAGAGCGCCTCGCCTCGTGGGTAGCTGCCGAGGATGCGCCGCTCGAGCGTCACGTCGGCGAGCCCCTGCATCACGCCGAGGATCTCGGGTGAGTCGGCTGCGCCGTCGAGATCGAGCCAGAAGATGTACTCCCACTCCCCCACACGATTTGGGCGTGACTCTAGCTTGCTGATGTTGACGCCCGCCTTGGCAATCACCGCTAGTGCGGCGAGGAGTGTGCCTGGCTCGTTACGTAGACCGACCAGCAAGGTTGTACGCGCAGGGCTCGTGGTGGCTCGCGCCGCCGAGCCACCCGCTCGCTGCAGGATCCAGAAGCGCGTGCGGTTCCCCTGCACTCCCTCGATTGGGCCGGTAAGTGCTGTGAGGCCATGGATCGCTGCGGCGCGTGGCGAAAGGACGGCAGCAGCATCACGCTCACCGCGCTCGCGGATCATCGCCCCGGCCCCGGCCGTGTTGTAGGTGGTGAGGAGCGCCCATGGTCGGCTGCGCAGATACTCCTCTGCCTGGGCGAGTGCCTGCGCATGACTGTAGACGCGATCAACCTGCTCCAGTGTCACTCCAGGGAGCGCGGCGAGTACGAGGGAGACGGGCACCACCACTTCGCCAACGATCTCGAGTGCGCCGCCGCGCAGTAGGTCGAGTGTCTCGCGCACAGTGCCATTGATCAGATTCTCAATCGGTAGAACGCCGTAAATCGCGCGTCCATCAAGAACCGCTGCCCGAACGTCGCCAAAGGAAGAGACGCTCAGTGATGGGGCTGCGGCACCGAAATAGGAGAGGAGTGCATCCTCGGCAAAGGCGCCCGGTTCGCCGGCGTAGGCGATCGCCTCACTCATGCCGAGTGACCGTTGGTGGCGTCTCGCTCGGTGCGGCGAGTAATCTCGCCGCCCTGCAGGCGGAGCGCGTACTCAAGTGAGTCGGCAAGGGCCGCTGCCGACGCGGAGATGATGTTCTCGCCGACGCCCATCGTCGACCAGGTTTCGCCATCGGCCACGGAGTCAATGACGACGCGCGTCTTCGCCCCAGTCGCCGAAGCGCCGTCAAGGATGCGCACCTTGTAGTCAACGAGGTGTACCGCATCGAGCTGTGGATAGAAGGCACCGAGCGCCTTGCGGAGCGCGCGGTCGAGGGCGTTCACTGGGCCGTTGCCGTCGGCGGCGGTGTGGAGGCGCTCACCCGCCACCTCGACGCGCACGGTGGCCTCGGCACGACCAGGCGCACCTTCACGCTGCTCCACGATCACGGTGAAGTCGACGATGGTGAACGGTGCAACATAGGTTGGACGGTGGCGCTCCACGAGCAACTGGAACGAGGCCTCGGCACCTTCGTAGCTGGCGCCGCCTGCCTCCATCTCCTTAACAAGCGTTGAGAGGGTCTTGGAATCGAGCCCTGAGTTCGCGAGCTCAACGCCGAGTTCGGCGGCCCGGCTCCCTGTGTTCGCCTTGCCACCCAGCTCCGAGACAACAAGTCGGCCGCGGTTGCCGACCAGCGCTGGATCGATGTGTTGGTACGCCCGCGGCGTCTTCACCTGTGCGGCGCCGTGCACGCCCCCCTTGTGGGCGAACGCCGAGCGGCCAACGTACGGCTGGTGATCGTCGGGGGCAAGGTTCGCAATCTCAGCCACCTCATGGGAGAGGTGCGAGAGGTCAGCGAGGCGATCGGCGCCGGCAACGGTGTGCTGCGTCTTTAGGGCGAGGTTGGCCAGCAGCGAGACCATGTTCGCATTCCCCGCGCGCTCGCCGTAGCCGTTGATCGTCGCCTGCACATGGCGCACGCCGGCGTCGACCGCTGCAAGCGCATTCGCCACAGCGAGCTCGGCATCGTTATGCGTATGAATCCCCCACACGATCTCTTTCGCTGCTGCGTCGGCGGCGAGGGTGGCGCGTGCATCCTTCACGATCTCGGACATGCGGCCGGTAAGCGTGCCGCCATTGGTGTCGCAGAGGACAAGCGTTGAGGCGCCAGCGTCTCGTGCGGCGCGCAGCGTATCGAGCGCATAGTCTCGATCGGCCTCATAGCCATCGAAGAAGTGCTCGGCGTCGTAGACCATCTCGCGACCGCGCTCGGCGATGTAGGCGACGCTCTCCGAGATCATCGCGAGGTTCTCGGCGCGGGACGCCTCTAGCACCGCCTCTACATGCAGGGTCCAGCTCTTGCCGAAGATCGTGACGATCGGCGTCTCGGCGTCGAGGAGCGCATTCAGGTTCGCATCGTCGCCAGGCTTGTTCGACTTGTGGCGCGTGCTGCCGAATGCGGCGAGTCGTGCGCGCTCCCAGCGAATCTTCTTCGCCGCCGCGAAGAACTCAATGTCTTTCGGGTTGGAGCCAGGCCACCCGCCCTCGATCGCCAACATGCCGAACTCGTCAAGCGCTCGAGCGATGCGCAGCTTGTCTTGCAGTGAAAGGATCAGCCCCTCGCTCTGGGCGCCGTCGCGCAGCGTGGTGTCGTAGAGAAGAACGGGCTCGCGATCGGCGGCGCTGCTGCTGGTGGTCACTTGAGGCTCAGGAGTTGCTCGACGATGGCGTCGGTCGCCTCGCGGGTGCCTGCCAGGGTGAAGCCGGCGGCACGGGCACCGGCGGCGTCGAGTCCTGGGGCAAGGTCAGCGGTGCGCACGCCCATGCGAATGGTGTTGGCGACCGCCTGCTCAACGGCGGCGGCGGCATCGGCGCGGCCGAGCGACTCGCGGAGCATCATCGCTGCAGAGAGGATCGTGCCGATCGGATTCGCCAGATTCTTCCCCGCAATGTCGGGGGCAGATCCGTGGATCGGCTCGTAGAGGCCGAAGGTGCCGTGTGCCGTGCGACGCGCACCGAGCGAGGCGGAGGGAAGCATGCCGAGTGAACCGGCGAGGACGGCCGCCTCGTCCGAGAGAATGTCGCCGAAGAGGTTCTCAGTCACAACAACATCGAAGGTGGCAGGCCAGGTTGCGAGGAGCATTGCGGTGGAATCGACGAGGCGATGCTCCAACTTCACATCGGGGTAGTCGGCGCCCACCTCGGTCACAACCTTGCGCCAGAGGCGGCTCGTGGAGAGCACGTTCGCCTTGTCAACAGAGGTCACCGACTTGCGTCGTGTGCGTGCCAACTCAAAGGCGATCACGGCGACACGGTGGATCTCATCCTCGTGATACGGCAGCGTGTCAACGGCGCGGCGACCTGTTGGCGTGACCTCTTCACCCGACGGCTTACCGAAGTAGAGGCCGCCGGTGAGCTCGCGCACCATCAGCATGTCAACGCCCTTCAAGCGCTCGGCCTTCAGCGGTGAAGCGTCGGCGAGCTCTGGGTAGATCGTGACAGGGCGCAGATTGGCGAAGAGTTCGTAGCGGGTGCGAAACGCGAAGAGTGCCTGCTCCGGTCGAACGGTGCCGTTCGGGTTGTCCCACTTCGGTCCACCGACCGCGCCGAGGAGCAGCGCATCAGCCGTATCTGCGACCAGCAG
>CAMAXG010000054.1 GCA_945862225.1 Thermoflexus hugenholtzii JAD2
GCCACTGGCGCCACCGTGCTCGTGCGCTTCACCTCGTTCGTTAGGCCAAAGGGAACCGCGCCGCGCCCTGGAGATGCGGCGCCAAACGTAGCAACGCCACTCGCGGCCACAAGCCCACAGGGCGTTGCGGGAGTATCAACAGATCCAGAGCCACGCGCCGATTTCTATACGAACTCCGCCTCGGAGCTCCTTGCCGCAGGAACTCCCTTCCTCATTGCCTTCGCTTCGCCAGCGTTCTGTGTCTCGCAGGCGTGTGGGCCAACACTCACGCTCTTGAAGAGTGCAGCCGATCGGCACCCGGGGGTCGTCATCGTGCACGTTGAGCCGTATCAGATGAGCTGGAACGGCACGCGCCTGATTCCCGTCCTTGCAGCCGGCGGTGGACTTCAGGCGACGAGCATTGTGACGGCGTGGCAGGTTCCGGTTGAGCCATGGATCTTTACGGTCGGAGGAGACGGTCGCATCCTGCGATCCATCGAAGGGATTGTCAGCCCAGAGGAACTCGATGCTGCGCTGGCGGAACTCGCCGCGAACTAACTAGCGACCACTGCTCCCAGGGGCACCGATCGGCTCCCCCGCCGCACAGAGCGGACAGTCGACTGGCTCATAGGTCGGCAGGTCCAGTGTGATTCCAGCGATGAGCGGAATTGGCTCGCGACCCTCTGCCTCAATTGCGGTGAGTCCCGGTGTGCGACTTGCGACTACGGCGGCGGCGATCGGATGGGCACCAGCTGCATAGAGCGGCGGGAGGAGCGCCTGGAGTGATCCACCCGTCGTCAGAATGTCGTCAACCAAGAGCACGCGAGCACGTGGTGGAATCTGAAAGCCACGGCGGAATTCACGACGCGTGGCTCCATCCGTTCCGCGCACCTCCTCAGCGAAGAGGCCGCGCACACCGAGGAGTCGGCCGACCTCGTACGCCAAGAGGACACCGCCCGTAGTTGGCCCGACGACGAGGTCAACGTCGCCACCATGCGCCTGTACGAGTTCGAGGCTCTGCACGGCGAGTGCGTGCGTGATCTCTGCGGCGGCAGAGGGATGCTGCAAGAGCGACCACTTCTCGAGGTACTGGTCGCCATGGCGTCCGCTCTTGAGCAGAAAGTGGCCACGTTGCAGCGCACCGGTGGCGAGTAGGAGGCCTTCAATGCGCTTCGTTGTTGCTGCGCGATCTCGTGGATTGACCGGCGCGGTGGGGTAACCGGAGGGCGGCGTCAGTAGCTCGCGCAGCGGGCGAAGTGGTTCACTCATGGCGAGAGCCTAGCGCGCTCCCGCGCAGCGCGAGAACACTGGTCTCGCCCCGGGCGGCCACCGCACGCCGCAGCGAATCGCCCACCGCTCCGGGGATTCGCGGGTCAGCCCAGAGTGCCGTTCCAAGACTCACCGCGCTTGCGCCCGCAGCGAAGGTGTCGAGAGCGTCGGCCGGTGAGCCGATCCCTCCCCCGCCGATGATCGGTGCGCCGGCACCACTCGCCGCCTCAGCGATTGCTGCGAGTGCGGCGGGGCGCACCAGCGGCCCTGAGAGCTCACCGATCCCTGCAGCCAGGGCCGGCCCGCGTCGTGCGCGATCAGGGAGAAAGCCGTGCGGAGATCCGCTCACGGAGAGGACATCGATCCCCGCGTCAATTGATTCGCTCGCCAAGCGGCGGAGCTCACTCGCGGCCGACGAGACCTTCGCAATGAGTGGTCGGTCGGTCGCGCCGCGCGCCGTATCAATGAGACGCAGTGCCTCATCCGCCGACGACTCCCATCGGCCACCGTCAAGGCCGTCACACGGGGCGGTGAGATCAATCTCAAGCGCCGCAATGCCGAGCTCGTCGGCGCGCCGCTCCACTCGGGCAATCAACTGCGCGAGCTCCTTCACTGAGGAGGCGACGAGGGAGAGGGCAACGGCGCACGGAGCGGAGCGCCAACTTGCGCCGTGTCGATCGATCACCTCATCAGCGCCTGGGTTCTCGCGGTTCACCGCATGCATCAGTCCACCCGGTACCTCGACTAGTCGTGGCATCAGGCCGCCAAAGCGTGGTCGCAGCGAGATGCCGCGCACCACAAAGAGGCCAACCTCTCGCAGGTCAATCGCGCCACCAGCCTCGTTACCAAAGCCGAGCGGACCGGCGGCGACGACAATCGGTCGCTCTAGTCGTAGTGGATGCTCGGTACCAAGGGTGACGGCAAGATCAACGGTGAGCGGGTTGACGCGTTCGTTCACCGTTTCTGCCGCTTGTGCGGTTCGGCTGGTACGCGGCGCAGCGGTCTTTGCACGCTTTCGTGGGGGCACTTATGCGTCACCTTTCGATGCGGAGCCGGTCGCGTCCACCGCTGGACCTTCGCGACAGAGGCGCACCTGGCCGGCGCGCGTTGCCACGGTGCAGCCGCCACAGGCACCAATGCCGCAGCCAATCTCGTGTGCCAGCAGAGCCTGGAGCCACGGCGCACGGCTACCGGCCGGTGCAGTTCGTGTGCGCGCAGGTTTGCCGCTCGCCGTGGTGCGATCTGCTGTGCGCCGACGAAGCGCCGCAGAAGTTGCAGCGGCACGAAGATCTGCGCCGCCTGCAACAACCGCCTGATCCGCCCATGAGACGTACTCGGCGAGCAGGTCGGCGACAGTGCCGCGATGGCCGATGCTGCCATCACTTGTAGCGACGACAATCTCTACAACGTCGGGGAGGAGGCTGGCTGGCGGTAGGTCGCCCCCTGTCTCCGCCTGCTGAAGCATCGTCACGCTGATCCCTGCACTCGTTGCGGCGATTGCCAGCGCGCGGACCCAGGCGAACCCTTCGCCATCGGTGATGAGCAGCAGACGCATCGTGGCCTTATTGATGAGGATCGGTTGGCCGATCGGTCCAATTAGCTCGATCACGTCGCCGACGCGCAGCCCAGCGAGCGCATCCTGCCCCCCATCCGCGCGGGGCTGTAGTGCTACCTCAACGCTTCCGCGAAGCAGGTCAACGCGCGAGATCGGGGCAACGCGCCGCACGCGATAGCCACCCGATTCCGGACGCACCAGGTGTAGCGCATGACCTGGACGGAGAGCAGCAATAAGGGATGGCGCGCGAAACTCAAGCGCGATTCGACCAGGGGCTAGTTCGCCAATCGCAAGAAGTTCACCGGCGACGGGCGCGCTGCCCATCGAGGATCAGACCGACGCGCGGTCGTCCCCGGCCACGCCGAGGCCCGCCACGATCGCCCCTGTTGGTCGTGGCGCAAGTCCAGCGGCTGCACGCAGCGCCGCTTCGATGCGGTCGTAGAGGTCAGCGGCACCCCAGAGCTCCACCACTTCAGAGATGCTGACTCGGTCCATTGAGGCCACACCCTCGGCATCGGTTGAGCTCATGGTGAAACCGCCCTCTTGCTCCAGCACCAACTCTGGTGCTTCAGCTGTTCCAGCAAGCGTGAGTGGTCCAGCTGTCAGGATCACTGATCGGTGGTCGCGCAGGTAGCGACCGAGTCGCTCCGTTGCATGTTCAATCGCCAGAAGTCGCTCAGAGCCCGCCGCTTCTGCAGCGTCGGCGTAACGACGCGCTAGGTCTTGCGAGATCGCGGGTGCCCCTTCGGCAGGAGCGGCCTCAATCTTTGGCTTCCGTCCGAAGATCATCAGCCTGTGTACTCCAGATCTGAAGAGAGCCGCTCGCGCAAGAACATGGAGTGATGGCGCTCAAACATCCACTCGCCGGCGCGATGGCCGAGGGCACGTGAAGATTCGTCGGCCTCGAGCTTGTCGAGCGTGCCGTAGTCGGGGAGATCAAACATGATCACGTTGTCAAAGTCCCAACCGTGCGCAACGTTGTACCAGCCGATGAACTTGATGCCGAACTTCTTCTCGTACTCCTTCACCGTGCGCGGGAAGAGGGTGCGCATGAAAAACTTAAAGAAGGGGTCGCGCCCTCGTCGAATCGAGAAGTAGGTTGCAAGTACTGGCATCAGCGGGATTCTCCCACGCCGCCGCTCCCCTTGTCGCCCTTCGACTCATCCTCAAGCTGCCCAACTGTCTTGGTGGCACTCCGCATCGGTGCACGGCGACCCTTCCGGTCGGCGGCCACGAGGCGCAGCAGGAAGATCGAGGTCTGCCCCACCAGAAGGAGGAGGATCACCACAAGAAAGAGGAGCCCAATCGCGATCGGAGCGGGCCAGTTCAGCGCCGCCGAGAGTGGAGCCAGGATCATCGCGATGACAAGTGCCACCGCCTGGATCCAGAAGCAGCCGAGGCCGGGGCCACGGTCGGCATCGAGTGGCCCCCCTTTGTATTCGGGCATGGACTCTGGTGCGGGTGTGGTGCTCATGCCCCTATTGTGGCGCAGATTGCGACTTACCTCTGATAGGCGGGGCGGCCCTCTAGAACGGTCAGCTGCACCACGCCAGGGAGTTCGCGGTCAATCAACGGTGTGTTGATGCTGCGCCCGAGTAACGTTGCGCGGCTCGGACGCCAGATTCCTGCGAGGTCAACCTGCACCAGGGATGCCGCAGCACCCGGGGTCAGGCCCGCTGCGGCGACGCCGAGAAGTCGCGCTGGTCCTGTTGTCAGCGCAGCGACGATCGTCGCGAGTGAGAGCTCTCCGGCGTGATGGGCAGCAAGCGCAACGCTGAGGCTCATCTCGATGCCAGCAATCCCATTCGCGGCGAGTCCGAACTCCACCTCTTTCTTCTCGCGCGAGTGCGGCGCATGATCAGTGCCAATCGCTAGTGCGGTGCCGTTGCGCAACGCCTCGCGGCAGCCGGCCGCATCACCAGCGGCACGCAGTGGCGGACAGACACGCAGATTTGAGTCAAACGCATCAGCGGTTGGGGCGAGGCGTTCGTCACCGCTGGCAACCTCCCAGGCCCAACGCCGGTCACCGGCAATCCACGCATCGGTCAGGGCGATGTGGTGCGGCGTGACATCACAGGTGAGTGGTATCCCTTCGCCTTGTGCCGAACGTACCGCCGCGAGCGCCGCCGTCGTTGAGAGGTGCGTTAGGTGTAGACGCGCTGTTGGCACAGATGAAACAACGTCACGCAACACGACGATGGCGCTCTCCACGGCGCGCAGCTCTCCCGCCGCGGGCCAGGGCCGCAGGCCGAGTCGCGAGGCGACGATTCCGTCGGCCGCCTCACCGCCAGCCGTGAGTGTCGGCTCTTCGCAATGCTCGATCAGTGGAATCCCCGCAGCAGCGGCGGCGAGCAGAGCGGCGCGGAAGATGGCGCGATCGGCGATCGGGCTCCCGTCATCTGAGATGGCGACGGCTCCCGCTTTGACTAGCGCTGCAACGTCACTCACCTGCGTGCCGGCGCGACCAACGGTGGCGGCAGCGATGGGAAGGAGTCGCACGCCATGGCGCTCGCCCGCGATCGCTGCTTGAAGCGTCTCCACGTTGTCGGCGGCTGGCTCCGTATTGGGCATCAGCGCGACGGTGCCGTACCCGCCGTGCGCCGCGGCACGTGTGCCGCTCTCGACCTCTTCCGAGGCGTTCGCCCCAGGCTGCCGAAAGTGCGCATGCAGGTCAATCAGTGCTGGCAGGAGGGCAACCGTTGGGTCGCCCGCGCCTGGGTTCGCTCCCGCCGCCCAGCAGGCGCGTGCTGCCACTTCACCATCGCGCCAGGTCACCGATGCGATCTTGCCCGCGACGATACTGACACCGGCGACACCGGCGAGCCCCCCGACGGGATCAACAACCCAGTGATCAGCGAAGTTCGTGGTCAGCAGATCCGTCATGCGCGCGCCCCGCTCACTACCTGCTGCAGAACGGCCATGCGCATCGGGATCCCCGCGCGCACCTGCTCGAGGACGAGGCTGCGCGGGCCGTCGGCAACGTCGGGGTCGATCTCGATCCCTTCGTTCATGGGCCCAGGGTGCAGCACCAGCGCGCGTGGTGCGAGTGCCGCAAGTCGCGCCGATGTTAGTCCCCACGCGGCTCGATACGCCTCGAGTGAATCAATCTCACCAGGGGTGAGTCGTTCGCGCTGAATACGCAGCGCCATCACCGCATCGGCGTTGTGTAGCGCCTCGTCAATGTTCGCCACCAGCTGCACGCTCCCTGGCGCGCCACGGAACGACGCCGCATGTTCGGCGAATCCGGTGGTGAGCGATGCAGGCCCAGTCAACACCACCGTTGCACCAGCGGTTGTGAGCGTATGCAGGTTGGAGCGCACGACGCGACTATGCAGTAGGTCACCAACGATGGTGATGCGTCGACCGGCGAGCGATCCGTTTCGATCACCGAGGTGACGCGAGAGGACGGAGAGATCGAGGAGTGCCTGTGTCGGGTGCGCGTGCCGGCCGTCGCCCGCATTGACGATGCTCCCGCCAAAGTGACGCGCGGCGAGCCATGGGG
>CAMAXG010000055.1 GCA_945862225.1 Thermoflexus hugenholtzii JAD2
GCCTCGTCGAGGCTTGCCGCAGTTTCAAATCCACCTTCGCGTAGGAGTACGGCGGCCTCGGCCGCATTCGTGCCAACGATGCGCACGACCATTGGCACGATGCGCTCCTGCTGTGCGCGTGCCTCAATGAGTCCCTTGGCAACCTCGTCGCCGCGCGTGATGCCACCGAAGATGTTGACGAGGATCGCCTTCACTCCCGCATCAGCAAGGATGATGCGCATTGCCGCTGCAACCTTGTCGGCGCGTGCGCCGCCACCAATGTCAAGGAAGTTGGCGGGCGTACCGCCGGCGCGAGTCACAAGATCAAGCGTGGTCATGGCGAGACCGGCGCCGTTCACCATGCAGCCGATGCTCCCGTCGAGTCGGATGTAGGAGATCCCCTGCTCGCGGGCCTCGCGATCGATTGGATCTTCGCTGTCAGCGTCACGCCACGCGGCAAGATCTGGGTGTCGATCAAGTGCGGAATCATCGAAGGTCACCTTCGCGTCGAGGCAGATCAGTCGTTCGCCACCTGGAAGCTCTGGCGCTGGAACGACGGCGAGTGGATTCACCTCGACAAGATCGGCGTCGCTCTCGCGTGCGATCTTCACGAGCCCAGCGGCAATCAGGCAGAACTGCTTCAGCAACTCACCGCGCAGGCCGATACCGAAGCCGAGTCGGCGCGCCTGGAAGGGGAGCAGGCCACCGTGTGGGTGCGCGACTTCGCGAACGATTGCATTCGGATCCTTGGCGGCGACCTCTTCAATCTCCATGCCGCCGGCGGCGGATGCCATAACGAGCACGCCACGAGTGGTGCGATCAATCAGCGCAGCGAGGTAGATCTCACGGATGATCGTGGAGGCTGGCGCAACGAGCACGCGTCGAACTGGGAGATCCTTGATGGTGAGGGCGAGAATCGCTGCGGCGGTTGTCTCGGCCTCTGCCGCGCTGGCAGCCAACTTGACTCCGCCCGCCTTCCCTCGTCCGCCGACCAAGACCTGGGCCTTGATGACGACCTGGGGCACCCCAGAGGTGAAGAGGCGTTCGGCGATGGCGCGCGCGCCCGCGGCGGTGGTGGCGACGTCGGCATCGGGGACGGGGAGACCGGCTCGCGCCAGGAGCTCTCGCGCCTCAGCCTCGTGGATCTTCACCCTTGCCTCCTACCGCTCTCTCGTGGCTAACTCTGCGCAGCATACGCGTGCAGGGGCTGGGCGTCGCGGGTACGATGCACCCCAGAGCAGGGGTGACCCCATCCCGAGAGAGTGGAGCGCAGAGGAGGCGGCATGGCTCGCGGATCAACGCTTCCGGCTCCACGTCGCGGACTCCGCGGGGCGATCGCCTATCGCGGCGGCGAGGGGATGCTCGCTTGGGCCTTCCACCGCATCTCGGGAATCGCCGTCTCGGTCTTCCTGACCCTTCACGTTGTCAGTATCTTCATGGTCGGGGCGAACCCTGAGTTCTACGATTACATCCACCTCTTCTACGCGAGCGTCCCGGGCAAGGTGGCAGAGGTTCTTCTCGGCGCCGCCCTCCTGTATCACGCGCTCAACGGAACGCGCATCGTGGTGATGGATCTCTGGCCTGCGCTCACGGCGTATCACCGCCAACTCTGGCGCATCGTCTGGATCACCTTCTTCACCCTCGGCCTTCCTGGTGCCTACATCATCTTGAGTCGAATCTGGGAGACCGCGAAGTGAGTGGCGTACCGCGCGCACGACAGCCACGTCCGAAGGGGCGGGGGCGCGAGCTCACCTACTGGCTGCTGACCCGCTACACGGCACTGGCGCTCTTTGTGCTCGCCCTCGCGCACTATACGATGACGCACTTTGTCTACGATTCGAGCGAGCAGACGGCAGAGTGGATCAAGCAGGTTCGCTGGAACTCGCTTGCCGTGCGATTCGTCGACTGGTCGATGCTCGTCATCGTGATGCTGCACAGCTCTCTTGGCATGCGCACCGTCGTGCAGGACTACTTCAAAGGGCGCGCGCAATCGATTGTTCTCGGCCTCCTCTACACCCTGACCGCCGTGCTTGTGGCTCTCGGTAGCCACGTCATCATTACGTTGCCACTGAAGTGAGCGCAGGTCTTCGCGCCGACACGACGCACATCGACGTCGATGCCATTGTCGTGGGCGCCGGCGGCGCCGGGCTCTGGGCGGCGCTTGAGCTTGCACGCGAAGGGATCCCCACTGCGGTACTGACAAAGCTCTACCCAACGCGATCGCACACGGGTGCGGCACAGGGCGGCGTCTGCGCAGCCCTCGGCAACGTGGAAGAGGATCACTGGGAGTGGCACATGTTCGACACCATCAAGGGTGGCGACTATCTCGCCGACCAGGATGCGGCCGAAGTGCTTGCACGCGAGGCGATCCCCGCCGTGATCGAACTGGAGCGCATGGGCCTTCCGTTCAATCGCACACCAGACGGCAAGATTGATCAGCGCCGCTTCGGCGGACATACGCGCAACTACGGCGAAGGTCCTGTGCGCCGCAGCTGCTACGCCGCAGATCGCACCGGTCACATGATTCTGCAAACGCTCTATCAGCAGTGCATCAAGGCGGGCGTCAAGTTCTACGACGAGTACCACGTCGTCGATCTCGTCTTTGAAGGTGGCGAGGCGAACGAGGGCGGTCGCTGCTCCGGCGTCGTCGGCTACAAGATCTCTGACGGCACGATGCATGTACTGCGCGCCAAGGCGGTCTTGCTCGCTACTGGCGGCTACGGCCGCGCCTGGCGCGTCACCTCTAATGCGCACTCGCTCACCGGCGACGGCATGGCCCTTGCCTGGCGACACGGTGTGCCGCTGCAAGACATGGAGTTCTATCAGTTCCACCCAACCGGCATCGTCGGCATCGGCATCCTGCTGAGCGAGGCGGCGCGCGGCGAGGGCGGCTACCTGCTGAACAACGACGGGAAGCGCTTTATGGAGACGTATGCGCCAAAGCTGATGGAGCTGGCACCACGCGACATGATCTCGCGCGCCATCTACCAAGAGGTTCGTGAGGGCCGCGGTATCGGCGGCAAGGACTTCATCCATCTCGACGTGCGTCACCTCGGACGCAAGGTCATCGAGGAGAAGTTGCCTGACATCACCGACTTCGCGCGCGTCTATCAGGGCGTGGAGCCGATCAGCGAGCCTGTACCTGTGCAGCCAACGGCGCACTACGCCATGGGCGGCGTGCCAACCAACCTTGAGACTGAGGTGCTCGCCGACGCTCGCGGCAACGTCGTGCCAGGCCTCTTTGCGGCGGGCGAGGTTGCCTGCGTCAGCGTGCATGGCGCGAACCGACTCGGCACCAACTCCCTCGTTGATCTGCTCGTCTTCGGCAAGCGCGCGGGGATCCGCATGGCGCAGATTTGCAAGAGCACCCCGCAGCCAGGCTCTGTGCAGGGCGCGGAGCGCGCCGTGCGTGATGAGCTCCTCGCCCTCAGCACGCGCCCATCTGGGGTGCGCCCAGCGGAGATTCGCCGTGAGCTCGCCGCACTGATGATGGACAACGTCGGCGTCTACCGCGACGAGGCGCTTCTCAGCGCCGCGGTGAAGGGGATCGCCAAGCTGAAGGGGGAGTACGCCAACGTGCGCGTGGAGGACACCGGGAGCGTCTTCAACACCGATCTTCTCGAGGCGCGCGAGCTGGGCTACCTCCTCGATACCGCCGAGGCCACCGCCGTCTCCGCCTATGCACGCAAAGAGTCACGCGGCGCACATAGCCGCGAGGACTTCCCAGAGCGCGACGACGCCAAGTTCTTGGCCCACACGCTGGTCTGGCAGGGGGCTGCAGGAGCCCCCGCAACCAAGCTTGACTACAAGCCGGTCACGATCACCAAGTTTGAGCCGAAGCCGAGGGTCTACTAGATGGCCACTGCATCAACCGTTGAACTGAAAATCCAGCGCTTCGATCCAGAGCGCGATAACGAGCCGCATTGGCAGACGCTCACCGTTCCGGTTGAGCCGATGGACCGCGTCCTCGATGTGCTGACGCGAGCGAAGGAGCTCTTTGACGGCTCGATCACCTTCCGCCGCTCCTGCGCTCACGGTGTCTGTGGCTCAGATGCGCTGTTGATCAATGGGCGCAACCGTCTCGCCTGCAAGCTCCGCGTTGAGCAACTCGGAAAGACAATCACGGTCGCCCCGCTCCCTGGCCTGCCGATCGTGAAAGATCTCGTCGTCGACATGGACGGCTTCTTTGAGAAGTACCGCTCAGTGCAGCCGTATCTCGTTGCCTCGCCGGTTGAGGGGAGTGGCGAGCGCATCCAGAGCGAAGAGCAGCGCGATCGCTTTGACGACACCACCAAGTGCATCCTCTGCGCCGCCTGCACCACCTCATGCCCAAGCTTCTGGGCCGAGCCTGAGTACGTGGGCCCAGCGGCAATCGTCAACGCCCACCGCTTCATCTTCGACTCGCGCGACGAGAATGCTGAAGCCCGGCTCGACATCCTTTCGGATGAAGATGGTGTCTGGCGCTGCCGCACGACCTTCAACTGTGTCGAGGCATGTCCGCGCGGGATCAACATCACCAAGGCGATCCTCGAGGTCTCCTCCGCAATTAGCACGCGGGAGTAACCTTGCCGCCTCGCGCGTACATCATTCGCACCGACGGAGCGTGTCGGGGAAACCCTGGCCCAGCATCAATCGGCGTTGCACTGTACGACGCCTCTACGCCTGGATCTGATGATCCGGATGCCATGCCCATCGCCTCAATCTCCGCAGCGATCGGCACCACTACGAATAACGTTGCAGAGTGGCGCGCTGTGGTGGCGGCGATTGACTTTGCTGCGGAACTCGGCGCGCGCGAGATTGATCTGCTCCTGGATAGCAAGCTTGTCGTTGAGCAGCTGCAGGGCCGTTGGCGTGTGCGCGACGCCAAGCTTGCTCCACTCTGCGATGAGGCACTGAAAGGCCTGACGCGCTTCGCGCATTGGAGTGCGCGCCATGTGCCGCGTGAGCAGAACGGTCGTGCCGATGCGCTTGCCAATGAGGCACTTGATCGCGCGCTGCGCGGCGGACCGGCCTGGGTTGCACGCCGCCCGCAAGATGCAGTCGTCCCTGCGGCCACGGCCTCCGTTGGTTCGGAGTCTTCAGCCATCGCTGCCTCACGCATCACCGTGCTGGGTTCTGGGGCGAGCCGCGGTGTGCCGCGTGTCGGTTGCCGTTGCGGTGTTTGTCTTTCGCGCGATCAGCGCAATCGTCGTCTGCGCAGTTCGGTACTTGTGGAGTGGCTTGATGGTGTCACGGAGCGTGGCGTCATCATTGATCCGGGCATGGACCTTCGACAGCAGGCGTTGCGCCACGGCGTGACGCGACTCGACGGTGCGCTGGTCACCCACATCCATGTGGATCACACGGGCGGCATCGATGAGTTGCGCGCCTATACCGACGCGCAAGATGTCGTCTTGCCCATCGGTGCAGGAGAGGCGACAGCGGATGAGCTGCGGAAGCGCTGGGAGTACGCGGTTGATGGACGGACGGCACCTGGCGCTGGGATCCCAGCGCTGCAGCTCGTTGCGTCGGATCGCGAAGTGACGATCGCAGGCCGCTCATTCCAGGCCATTCCCATTGTTCATGGGAAGCGCCCAGCTCACGGCTGGCGGAGTGGGGGATTCGCCTATCTGACCGACGTCAGTTCGGTTCCGGCGGCATCACGCGATCTGCTCGGTGACCTGGACCTACTGATCGTCTCGGCGCTGCGCGACCTGCCGCACCCAACGCACCAGACCGTGGACGAGGCGCTCGAGTTGATTCGGGCGGTTGCCCCGCGTCGGGCGCTCCTGACCCACCTGGATCACGACCTTGACTTTGAGGATCTGGCGGCGCGCCTCCCTGCCGGGGTGGCCCCCGCCTTCGACGGACTCGTCGTCGAGGTGCCGGCGCGCTAGACTGCCGATCCGGCGAGATGGCCGGACGGTCGCGTCGTCCCTTCGGGGGCGTCGAGGAAAGTCCGGGCTCCGAGGTGCAAGGCAGCGGGTAACGCCCGTCCGCCGTAAGGCGCGGACTAGTGCCACAGAGACGAGTCCGCCGCAGAGCTTCGGCTCAGCGGTGGGGTGAAACGCGGCAAACTCTGCC
>CAMAXG010000056.1 GCA_945862225.1 Thermoflexus hugenholtzii JAD2
GATCAACGGCAGCTCGTTGCCAGAGAGGCGATTGATGGCAAAGATGGCGGCCATCGCTACAACGAAGGCGATCAGGCCAAGCAGCAGCATGGTGGTGCGGCGGAAGTTGGCGAAGCGATTCCCCCAGAAGAAGAGCCCGACGCCGCCGATCAGCGCGACGAATGCGAAGGCGGACGTGACGATGACAAACGGAAAGCCGCTGAGTAGGAACTGACCGGAGAGGTTTACCGTCTCGTCACCGAGTAACAGGTTGAGCCCTTGTGGCACCCAGACGCCGATGATGGCGTTGATCGAGACCCAGGTCGGTACGAAGAGCAAGATCCCGCGCTGGCTAAAGAGCTTCAGGTACTTGCGGAGGCGGTTCTCAGTCTGTGGCGGCGGTGCGGCATGTTCATCTTTCACGCCGTAGGCGAAGAAGAGAAGCGCGAGCACGTAAATCGCGCCATTAACGGCAAACGCCGCTGGGCCGAAGATCGCCCAGAGTGGGCCAGCCAACGCGGTACCTGCAACGAGGAGTCCGCCGAGTGTCGCCACTTCGAAGAGGGTGACGACGCGACCCCGGAGCGCGGCGTCGTGACTCGTCTTCGCTGCGACATACGAAAGGATCGACGGGACACTGGCCGCCGTTGAGGCACCTTCGAGGAGGCGCGTGCCAATAAGGAGCGGAATCGTCATGGAGAACGGCGTCATGATCACCGCTGCGAGGCCGAAGAGTGGTCCGAGCAACATGACCGGCTTTCGCCCGATGCGATCGGCAATGATGCCGAAGATTGGCGAGCCGATCAGCTCCGTCACGTAAAAGGCGAGCGTGATCGTTGCAAGGTCTACCGGGGTGATCGTGACCGATCCGGTGGAGTTGAGGTACTTGTTCCAGACGATGAGAAGCGCGCCCGTGGTCCCCGTTGCGGTTCGCAACGTTAGGGTGCCGAGGAGCAGGGCCTTCATTGATCCAGTCACCCTTGAAGCATACGGGTTCCCGCCTTCGGCGGTCGGTATACTCCACCCATGCCAACCAACGTCGCCCAGTCGTATCCCTATAAGCGTGAGAGCGAGGCAGATCGTGCCGCCGCCATCGCGGCAACGCTGGCCGCCCGCGAAGGGCTCGCCGAGAAGCTCAGTGCCGAGGCGCTCCCCTACGACGGTGCCGATGGCGATGAGGCGTGGGCTTGGCGCTGCCGCACGGTCGGCTGCCCAGGGGTGCTTCACACCGCCGGCTATGCCCGCGACAAACGCGCCATCGTGGCGCTCTGTGATGGCTGCGGCCTGATCGCCCTTCGATAGATGAGCGGCGAGCGCGTTCCTGAGATCGTGTCAATCAGTTCGGCGAGCAAGCCGACGCAGGTTGAGATCGTTGGTGACCGTATTCGCATCGCCTCCCTCGAGGTGGTCGATCGCGCCCTCGCCGGCTTCCTGGAGAGCCGCTCCCCCGAGGATCGTGCCGAAACCGTCGAGCGCGCGATGCGTGTTGGGTTGATGGCGCTGCAGAGCGCTAGTGGCTCTATTGATGTGGATCATGTGCGCCGCGCCTTCGACAAGTTGCTCACCGATGCCGGCGAGTCGAACAAGAAGGCGACCGCTGAGGTCGAAGAGATTCTGCGCAAGACCTTCGCGAACGAGGGTGGAGCACTTCCCGCAACGTTGGAGCGCTTCCTTGGCGACAAGGGTGAGCTCGCCCTCTTCACCAAGGATCTCTTCGACGAGAACCGCCGCGACTCCGCACTCGGCAAGCTGAACACCATCCTTGGCACCTACTTCGACGGCGACGCCAGCAAGCTCGCCCACCTGCTTGACCCGACGCGTGAGGCGTCGCCACTGAGCGGCTTCCGCGCCGAGATCGCCAAGCGCTTTGATGATGTGTTGCTGAAGATCGTTGAACTTGATGCGTCGCAGAAGGCGGCGAAGGGTGAGCGCAAGAAGGGGACGGCGAAGGGCGCCGACTTTGAGTCGCGCGTGATTGCTGAATACACCGAACTCCTGCGCGCCACGAACGATGAGATCGAGGGGACGGGCGGCGTTGCTGGCTCCATCCCTGATTCAAAGAAGGGCGACGCGGTCATCACGATCAACGGCCGCGACGCTTCCGCAAGTGTGCTGCGCATCGTCGTTGAGGTGAAAGACAAGACCATGACGGGGCCCGCCATCGAGAAGGAGCTCGCCGAGGCGCGCGAAAATCGCAAAGCGGAGATCGCCCTGATGGTCTTCAGCGAAGCGGCGGCCCCCGCCGGAGCTTCGCCATTCGTTATTAGTCGCCACGGCGTCTACTGCGTGGTTGATCCCGAAGCTCCGGATGTTGCGATCCTTGAGGCGGGGTACCGACTCGCACGCATCTCGGCGCTGATCCGCGCCAAGTCGGAGGGGAGCGGCGCCGATCTCTCAGCGGTGAAAGATGCCATTGACGCGCTGCGCAGCCGATTGGACTCGGTCAAGGAGATCAAGAAGACCCTCACCGCGATCGACTCCACAACCGAGAAGGCGCGCGACGAGCTCGACGCCCTCCGCGCCGCGATCGTCACCGAGATCGACCGCATTGAAGAGCAGGTACGAGCGAGTAGTGCCGCTGCCCACGGGCGGTGAGTAAGGCGATCGCCGACTGGCGGCGCTTCCTCACAGGCCGCTACGCCGCCTTCAGGACACTCGCCGTCTCCGACGCCATCGCCGTCGCGCTGAACGGCGACAGCCTCTCGATCCCACTCATCACAACGCTCGGCGCATCTCCAGCGCTTGCAACGCTGGTCGGCCTCTTCCCCTTCGTCGGCGGCATCTTGCAGGGGCTGATGCCTGCAGCGCTTCGCCGAAACGGCGGCGACCTCCGACGGCTCACGTTGCTGATCGGCGCGGCTGCACTGCTGCGGCCCATCCTCTATATCGCCGTCGTGGTGGCGATTGCCGCTGGTGTCCTTCCGCCGCTCGCGGGCATCGGGCTGATCGCGATCGGGTTCGGCGTTGGCGCAACCGCGCAGGCGATCGCAGGGGCCAACGTGCAGACCTGGTTTGGCCGCATCCTCCCCGAGCGTGAGCGCCGCTTCGTTGCCCCGCGTGCTCTCGCCATTCAATTCGGACTCGGCTCGGTGCTGCTTGTGCCCGTGGCTCTCCTCGTTCGCGTTGGCGAACAAGACTGGGGCGTCCTTATCTACGCGCCCGCATTCGTTGGTGGCCTGATCGCCAGCCTCTTCTTCTTGCGCGCACTGCGGGGGCTGCCACGACCTGGCGCGGTATCGGCGGGTCGCGCCGCAAGCTCTGGTCCGCTCTCCACACCAGTGCGCCGCTTCCTTCGCACCAACATCATCTCGGCTCTTGGGGCCGGCTTCGCGCCATACCTTTCGGTCTACGCGATCGTCGTGCTGAAGCAAGACGCAGCGTACGCAATCCTGATGGCGGCGATCGGCTCCGCTGCGGCGCTCGTCGGCGCGATCCTTATTGGTAACTGGTTGGAGCGCGGCTCGGCGAGTCGCCTCTATCGCATCTCACTGGTTGTTCGCGGCGTGGGCATGGCCTCGTCAGCGCTCGCCGGTCCATGGAATCCGTATGCGCCAATCGTGTTGCTTGTCGTCATCGTCATCATCACCGTGGGCTTCGCCGCCGGCATGCTCTCAGCGCAGGAGCGCGTGCTTCGACTCGCCGCTCCTGGTGAATCAATTCGCGCGCAGTCGGCCTACGGTGCCACCACCGCCGGGGCGCTCGCCGTCGGCCAGCTGGCGGGCGTGGTCGTGCTGGCCCTGCTCCCGGTCGCCTACCCCACCTATGTCGGCATCTTTATCGTGACGGGGGCCTTCCGCCTCGTGGCGGCGGCGACCGCCGATGTGGGCGACGACTGGAATACGGCAACCCGCATCCACCACGGCGAAGAGATGCCCGCGGAGGCGGCCTTCGAGTCACAGCGCTAGGCGCAGGGCTACACTGAGTCCAGCGCCTCCCCTCGTGGGGAGGCAAGAGCGTGCGAGCCGCCCGTGGCCCGCCCAAGGAGGGAAGCGATGCGCGTACCAGTAGAGATGCCCCGACTCGGCTACGACAGCGAGGTCGGCAAGATCGGCGCGTGGACGGCGAAGGTTGGCGACACCGTGACCGCAGGCCAGCCAATCGGCGAGCTCGAGACCGAGAAGGCCACCGTTGAGTTCGAGGCCCCTGTGGCTGGAACCCTTGTGGAGATCGTGCACGCCGCGGGCGCCGAAGTCGCCGTTGGTGCCGTGATCGCCTACGTCGAAGACGGCAAGTAAGCCGAACTCGCGCATGCCAAAGCCAGGGCGAACCCCCGTTGAATTCACGCCAATGCGCACGGCGATCAGCCGTCGCATGGTGGAGTCCAAATCAAAGGCGCCGCACTTCTATGTCTCCACCGACATTGAGATGGATGCGGTCGTTGCCGCCAATGAAGCGCTCAACGCCGGACGCACTGATGATGATCGAGTAACGCTCACCGCGTGGTTGGTTCGCGCGCTCGCTCAATCACTCGGCGCGTACCCTGCACTCAACGCGGTGTGGGAGGGCGAGGCGCTTGAGCGCTCCACGCCGATCAACATCGGCATCGCAATTGCGATTCCCGATGGTCTCGTCGCGCCAGCACTCCTTGATTGCGCATCAAAAGATCTCGCCACCATCTCCACCGAGCTGCGCGACCTCGTCGCGCGCACCAAGATCGGCAAACTGCGTCCTGCAGAATTTACGGAGCAGACCTTCACCCTCTCGAACCTTGGCTCGTTCCCAGTCACGCAGTTCACCGCGATCGTCACACCGCCACAGGTCGCGATTTTGGCAACGGGCCGCAGCGAGTCGCGCGCCGTGGTGCGCGACGACGCCGTGGTGGCGCGCACGATGCTGACAGCAACGCTCTCCGCCGACCACCGCGCGGTTGATGGCGCACTCGTGGCCGCCTTCCTCGGCGACCTGAAGTCGCGACTTGAGGCGCCGGCCGGGCTCGCCTAACGCGCATGGGCAGCCAGCCGCTCGGCGATCGCTCGAACTATCGGCGCGGGCGTCTCGACGCCAGCGATCTCCTCCCCGATCCGGTGGACCAGTTTCATCGTTGGGTGAACGAGGCGATTGCCGCGCAGGTCCCCGAGCCCCTCGCCGCCGCCCTCGCCACGGCCGACGGCGCAGGGGACCCGAGCGTCCGCATGATCCTGATCCGCGGCATCGGCCCTGCAGGGATCGACTTCTATACCAATCACGGGAGCCGTAAGGGGCGCGACCTCGCCGCCAGGCCCGCGGCAGCCCTCACCCTCTGGTGGCCAACCCTCGAGCGCCAGGTGCGCCTGTCAGGCTCGGTGACTCGCCTCTCGGAGGCAGAGTCGGCCGCCTACTTTGCCAGCCGCCCGCTTGAGAGCCAGCTCGGAGCGTGGGCAAGCGCCCAAGGGGAGCCGATCGCCGATCGAGCGACCCTGGAGGGGGCCCTCGCCGCTGCGGCACAGGCGCACGCCCCCACCCCAGAGTCGATCCCCGGTCTACCGCCGCACTGGGGCGGCTATCGAGTCAGCCCTGCCCAGTGGGAGTTCTGGCAGGGGGGTGAGCACCGACTCCACGACCGCTTTGAGTACCTCCGAGCCACCCCCAACGGCCCCTGGGAGACCCGTCGACTCCAGCCGTAACAATCCGCCCCGCCCTCCCGCGCACCCCACCCTTTGCACCCCTCTGGTAATCCTCTGGTAATACCCCCTTCGCATCGGATAGGATTCCGCCAAGCGCAGATCGCGCTTCAAGTCTGAACGGCCACCCGTAATGGGGAGGCCGATAAGGAGGAAACACATGCGAAAGAGGTCGCTACTCGCAACCTTTGCGGTTACTGCCGCACTCGTTGCCGGGGCATGCGGC
>CAMAXG010000057.1 GCA_945862225.1 Thermoflexus hugenholtzii JAD2
ACCACCTCAGTGCCCATGGGTAAGTCACGAACCTCGGCACGGCGGACGGCGTTCACCCCGACCGCACCGAGCAGGGCGGCGGCGGCACCAGCCAAGACGGTTCCAGGACCGGTCGCGAAGTGGGCGACCCCGGCAGCGACAGCAACGGCAACGATCGTCTCCGCCCAGGGGCGAGAGACCTCTACTTCGCCGAACTCTGCCGCCGTATCGGTGAGGGCGGCGAGGCGTGCCGTGGCGAGGGAGCGGCCGCGGCGACGAGTCGATGACGATTCAGGCATAGGGTCAGGGTAGCGCGAGCAGGGGCTCCCGCGTAGACTCCTCGTGACCGCAGGAGCCGGCGCACAGCATTGGAGGGCAGCATGCTCCACCTCTCACGACTCATTGGGCAACCCGTCCGCGACAGCAGCGCCGACGCGATCGGCGTCATCGACGACCTCATTGCCGCCGTTGGTACGAGCCACCCCCCAATCACTGGACTTGTCGTCCGAACCGGACGCCGCCGCATCTACCTCGGCTGGGAGAGCGTGGAGCGTATGGATGCCGCGGGGGCCACGATTTTGGCGACGCGCGTCAGCATCAGCCGCTTCCGACGCCGCGACGACGAGATCCTCCTGAAGGGCGACCTGCTCGACAAGCAGATCGTTGACATTGACGGCCGTAAGGTCGTGCGTGCCAACGACGTCATCCTCGACTTCGTCGAAGGGGCGATGCGCCTGGTTGCCGTTGATGTTGGCACCGCCGGGCTGCTGCGCCGCCTTGGTCTTCCTGACACCTGGATCAATCGACTCTCAGGCGAGCAGTCGCGCGTCGCCTCGTACATTGATTGGGAGGATGTCGATCCGCTCGGCTCCACCATCGCCAGCGTACGACTCCGCGTGCCACACGCCGGTCTCTCTGAGCTGCACCCGGCCGACCTTGCGACCATTGTCGACCAGCTAACGCCGCGCGATCGCGCCGACATCTTCAGCACCCTTGATGAAGAGGTCGCCGCCGAGGCGCTCGAGGAGTTGGAGCCAGAGACGCGCACCGACCTGCTTGAAGACTTGGAACCCGAGCGCGCCGCCGATCTGTTGGAAGAGATGAGCCCAGACGAGGCGGCGGACGCTGTCGCCGAACTATCTCCCGTGAGCCGCAAGGAGATCTTGCGCCTGATGACGAAAGAGGAGCGCGATGACGTGCAGGAGCTGTTGGCGCACCCAGAGAAGAGCGCCGGCGGACTGATGACGACCGAGCATGTGGCGCTGCGCCCACAAGCAACCGTCGCTGAGGCGCTCTCCGCCATTCGCCGTCACGAGCCCGATGCCGAGGTGGCCTTCGCCGTGTATGTGGTCGACGGCAAGCGACGCCTCTTGGGTGAGGTAACGCTGCGCGACCTGGTGCTTGCCGCACCGAACACCACTGTTGGCGAGCTGATGGAAGACGAGCCGGTCGCCGTTGAACTGTTGGCGCACTCCGATGAGGTTGCCCGCGTTGTCACGCGCTACGGCTTGGTCGCCCTCCCCGTGGTCGATGCCAACCATCGACTCATGGGTGTCATCACCGTGAGCGACGCGCTCTGGGATGTGCTCCCTGAGGAGTGGCGCCGTGAGATGCCACGCCGCCTCCATGCCGACAGCCTCGCGGCAGCTGGACCGCTGGAGCTGCCCGCGCGCGCAACAGCAAAGCGCGGTGCAAAGACGACGACGAAGCCACGCAAGACGCAGGCGCGAAAGAAGAGCTCGGTGAAGCGTGGCTAGTCTCGGCCTGCGTGATCTATTTCGCCGTCGCCGCGGGCCACTCGCCTTCTTGGCGGTCGTTGGACCTGGGCTGATCGCGGGAGTCGCCGGGAACGATGCCGGCGGCATCACCACCTACGCCACCCTCGGCTCCCAGACCGGCCTGCGCTTCTTGTGGATTCTGCCGCTCACGGCGCTGCTCCTCGCCCTGGTGCAAGAGTCGGTGGCACGCCTCGGCGTCGTCACTGGGCAGGGGCTCTCCGACCTGATCCGCGAGCGCTTCGGCGTGCGCTGGGCGCTCTTTGCCATGGTCGTCTTGCTGCTCGCCAATCTTGCGAACACGGTGGCGAACGTTGCCGGTGCCGCATCGGCGATGGCGATCTTCAACGTGCCGATTCTGCTGACCGCACCACTCTCCGCCCTCATCGTCTGGTTGCTCGTGGTCTACGGTAGCTATCGCAGCGTTGAGCGAATCTTCTTGGCGCTCACCGCCGTCTTCCTGGCGTACATCGCCGCCGCTCTCTTGGCGAATCCAAACTGGGCGGCGGTCGCTTCATCGCTCACAACGCCGAGCCTGGCTGGCGTTTCGGGAGCCGAGATGCTCCTGCTGGTGGCGGTGGTTGGAACTACGGTGACGCCGTACATGCAGTTCTATTTGCAATCTGCGGTCGCCGAGAAAGGGATCGGCGTTGAAGCGCTTGGCGCTGCACGTGCCGACGCAATCCTTGGCTCGATCTGGACAAACTTCATCGCCGCCTGCGTCGTGATTGCCACGGCGGTCGCACTTGGATCACTCGGCAAGCCGATCGGCTCGGCGGCGGAGGCGGCGGTCGCCCTTGAGCCGCTCGCCGGTGAGTTCTCGAAGATCCTCTTTGGCGCTGGCCTCTTTGGAGCGAGCCTGCTGGCGATGGCGATCATGCCGCTCACCACCGCCTTCGCCCTGTCCGAGGCGTTCGGATTCGAGTCCGGCGTCGATAAGCGCCTGAGTGAGGCACCAATCTTCTACGGCATCTTCACGGCGATCTTGGCGATTGGCGCCATCGTGGTGATGCTCCCTGGCTTGAATCCGATCGGCGCGATCATCAGCAGCCAGTACCTACAGGGGCTCTTCCTGCCGATTGTGCTCGCCTTCATCGTGAAGCTCACGAGCAGTAAGTCGCTCCTGGGTGAGCACGTCTCGCCACGCTGGTTGCGCCTGGTTGGCTGGAGCTCCGTGGCGATCCTCGCCGTGCTGAACGTGGGGATCGTGCTGGTCAATATCCTCGGCCTCGCCGCCTAGGCGAGTCGTTCCGCGCTACGGCGCGACGGGTGGCCCTTCGTTGAGGTGACCGGCCACCGGCCCAAAGTACGGTGCGAGCCAGGCCTTCGTGCAGCTGATGGTGGAGGCGAGCTTCGCCGCCGTTGGAGCGAATCGCATCTTGGCTCCGGCAAGCGCGCACTTCTTCGCGCTGTCAGTTCCACCCGTCATCAGAAGTGACTTCCAGCCACCTGCGACATCGGGACCGAGCTCAAGTGCCGGCTTCGCAAACGCGATCACGTTGAAGATTGCCTCGACGTTTGCCGTCGTAATGGTGCCGCGTACGAGTGGTGGTCCCTTCTTGTACCAACGAAGATCCATCAAGGAGGCCAGTGCGGCAGCGCTGAATCGTCCCGCCTCGAGCACTCGTAAGGTGATGCCCGCTACGAGCCGTGGGTGGCGCAGTGCGCGTGGCCCCACGTCGTCGTACTTGCGCGAACGACCGAATCCGGTCCACAGGCTGCTCGGCACGCGGAACGAGCAGCTCTCCTTTGTAGCGGCGCTGAGCGGAATCGTGATGTCGCACGATCCCTCAACGAAGTAGGGGCTGGTGGTACGGATCGTCTTTGTAGTTCCTGGCTCCTTGCAGTTGGCGTAACTCCACCCAATCGTTTTGCTGCTGGGGTAATTGTCGGCGCGGCCCGGTCGCAAGAAGAGGAGGTCGCCATACATGGCGTTCGAGGCAAGCATCCGATCGAGATAGGAGGAACCGCTCCCCTTGATCTTTCGAATGGCATTGGAGCGGCAGGCGGCGAACCTCGTCTTCTCATCCAACTGCACAATGGTGTCAGCGGGGGAAATTTGATCGAGCATGGCGCCCATGATGTCGGAGGTGCCGAACGTGGTCAGGGTCCAGTCATCAATCTCGATGCCGAGTCCCCAGGCGATGTTTTGCGTCATGAGATCAGCCGCCACGATGCTGCGCTCCCAGGCGAGCTTCTTATCCCACGCCGTCCGCTGGCTTGCGGTCATGTTGGAGCGCGCGCACTGCTGGGCGCGCACGATCATTGCGTTGATCTTGTCGGTGAAGATCTTGGAGCCTGCTCGACAGAACGATTTCGCAAGTGCTGGCTTAAGCGGGAATCCATAGAGATCTCGCGGAATGCTGTACGCGGCGGTTTGGCCGCTGAACGGATCCACTGTGAGGAGCATGATCACATCGGTACGCTCAGAGCCGAGCTGATCGCGCGGTACACCTGCCGCCTTATCGTTCGCCGCCGACCAGGTCCAGTTGGTAGCGTTGACCGTTCCCTTGCCGCAACGCTCCGCCGTCTTGTCCCTCAGCGATCCAGCACAGCGCTTATCGCTCCCCAAGAAGAGCAGCGTGTAGCGGCCGTCGGTGCCGAGGATGTTGGCTGGTGTGGCGGCAGCGGGGCTCGGTGGTGTGCTCGCCCAGATGACGGTTGCGGCAAAGATCGTTGCCAGCAGGGAGACGGCGAGAGCGTATGGGCGGGCGGAGCGAATCACTACATCATCACCAGGCCGCCGTCGACGCCGAGCACCTGCCCGGTGACGTACGAGGCCTCACGTGATGCGAGGTAGATCACCGCGGCAGCGATCTCGTGTGGCTCGCCGAAGCGGCCGAGTGGCGTTGCGGTCTTGACTCCCTCTTTGATCGCCTCTGGCAGATCTGCGGTGAGCTCGGTGACGATGAAGCCTGGTGCCACCGCGTTCACGGTGATGCCGCGGCTCGCCACTTCGCGGGCGGTTGCCTTAGTGAGGCCGATCATGCCGGCCTTTGCCGAGCTGTAGTTCGCCTGACCGGCGTTCCCCGCCTGGCCCGAAACGCTGGTGATGTTCACGATACGGCCGCTCTTGGCGCGGAGCATCTCCTTCACCGCGGCCTTCGTCATATAGAAGGCGCCCGAGAGATTCGTATCGATGACCTCGCGCCACTGCTCTGGCGTCATGCGCAGGATGAGCGTGTCGCGGGTGATGCCCGCGTTGTTGACGAGCAGGTCGACCTTGCCGAACGACTCCATTGCCTTCGCGACCACGGCGACCGCACTATCGGGATCGGCGGCGTCGGCCTGCATGGCAGCCGCCTTGCGACCCTTGGCGGTGATCTCGGCAACCACGGCGTCAGCGGCGGTGGTGTTCCCCTTGTAGGTGATCAGCACGTCGGCGCCTGCATCGGCGAGGGCAACGGCGATCGCGCGGCCAATGCCGCGGGCACCTCCGGTGACGATGGCGGCGTATCCGTTGAGCTCAAACATGGAACCTCCTCACTAGGGCTGTTGTGGGTAGTGTCGCGCTTAGCGGCGCTTTGCGTCTAGCAGCGCCTTGAGCGCCGCGGGCACCACCGCCGCCTTCGCTCCCCCCTCGGGGCGCTTGATCTTGATCGCCGCCGTATCTACCGAGGCCGCGCGGGACCCGTTGGCAGGGTCGGCATCCCAGCGCGTCACGAAGGCGCCTGAGGTGTAGCCGCCACCGAAGGCGACGGTGCAGAAGACATCGCCCGGCTTCAGTCGTCCGGCTGCCACCGCCTCGGAGAGGGCGATCGGGATGCTCGCCGCGGAGGTGTTCCCGTAGCGGTCGAGATTGACGAAGATCTTCTCCATCGGGAAGTGGATCGCCTTGGAGACATGTTCGATGATGCGCAGGTTC
>CAMAXG010000058.1 GCA_945862225.1 Thermoflexus hugenholtzii JAD2
CCTGCGGCTGGCTCCTCGGCGATCCCCGCCTCGTCCAGCCCGCGGGCGACCCACGAGAAGAGGCCGAGCACGGCCGCCTGCCCTGGTCCGCGGAACTCATCGAGGATGCCCAGTAGTGGGCCGGTCGGCGCTGCGACGCGAATCGGCGACTTCAGGATCTCTCGCCCAAGTGCCTCAACACCCTCTAGCTGGGAGCCGCCACCGGTAAGGACGACGCCTGCGCTGGTGACCTCGGGGCCGGCGTTGGCGATGACGCCAGCGATCAGCTCGAAGATCTCGCTCATGCGCGGCTCAATGATGCGAGCGAGCTCGAGGCGACCAATGCGGCGGCCGGCTGGCTCGTCGGGAACGTTGTACTGCTCTGCGTCACTGGCGGTGCGTGGGTCGCACGTGCCGTAGGAGATCTTGAGCTCTTCTGCCGCGAGGAGGCTCGTCTTGAGGCCAATCGCCACGTCGCGCGTGATGAAGGCCCCACCAAGCGGCAGGACCGCGGAATGGACCACGGCGTTCTGGTGGAAGATCGCGATATCGCAGGTCTCGGATCCAATGTCCACGAGAACCGTACCGAGGTCGCGCTCAGTGTCGGTGAGTGTGAGCTCTGCGGCGGCAAGTGATGCCGGCACATAGTCATCAACCGCAATGCCGGCCGCCTGCACGCACTTCTCAAGATTCTGCACGGCGGTGCTGCCCGCAGTGATGAGGTGTGCGCGTGCCTCGAGTCGGTAGGCGATCATGCCGCGAGGCTGCTGAATCCCCTCTTGGCCGTCCACGATGTAGCTCGATGGCAGAACATTGAGAAGCATGCGCGAGTTCGGCACTTCAATCGCACGGCAGACCTCAAGGACGCGATCCACATCGTCATCACGAATCTCGCGATCAGGGTTGGCGACGGCAACCTGGCCGCTCGTGTTCTGACCTTGGACGTGGTTACCGGAGATGGTGATGGTGGCGTGTTCGATGTGATAGCCGGAGAGACGCTCGGCGGCATCGACGGCGGCGCGAATCGCAGCGCCCGTCTTCTCGATGTCGGTGACCACTCCCTTACGCATCCCCTGGTTCGGGTAGGTCCCCTTACCAATCACGCTGATGGAGCCGTTCTCGCCACCGATGTGCGCAATGGCGCACGAAACCTTCGAGGTGCCGATATCGATTGCGGCAATCGTTGTGTAGCGCTCTTCTGCCATTTAGTAGTTCCCTCCACACTGTGCGCTCATCTTGCGCATCATACCCCTGCTCACCCGAACGCCCCGCCCTATCTGCACCATCACGGACTCACCGTGGGTGCTGAAGGGCTTGGCGATGGATCAGAGGGGGCTGGGCTGGTGCCCGGGCTTGGGCTGGGGCTCACGGACGGTGATGGCGGTCGTACCCCCTTCGCCGTGTAGGTGCCAGCCTGGTCGTCAGCGAGGATCACCCAGCCGATGCGGGTCTCTCGACCGGCGAGCAAGCTGCGCAAGAGGCGGACCTGGCCCGGGACCATGCTCGTTGGGCGAATAGTTACGGAGTAGATGCCGAAGACGGCGCTCCATTCAATCGATGGCCCGGTCGCCTCCACGACGAAGCCGAAATCGCTCAGGAGTCGGAGGGTGAGCGTCGTTGCCGCGGTGCCAAGGTCCTCTGGCGTGAGGGAGGCCAGGCGCGTGGCCACATCGAGCTCCGTCGCCGTCAGCTGACCAACGGTGGGGAGTGGACTCGGCGTGCGGTCGTCATAGAGCAGCGGGGCTGCTGCAAGTGCGGCTGCGGCGGATGGCGCAAGATTGAGCGAGGCAGTTTCACCAAGGAGTTCGCCACTCTCGCTGACGGCGTAGACCCGATCACCAATCTGCCAGCGCAGCAGGAGCGACTTTTCGCGCACCCGAATTTGAATGCCGTCAGGGAGCCCAGCGCTGACCCGGACCGCGGCGACGAGCGGTAGCGCCGCTACCGCCTCCTCTGCCTCGCGCAGGTTTACCCCAAGGAGGCTGCTGCCGATCGGAATGTTGGCGGCCGCAATCACCGCTTCGGGATCAAGGAGCGTGGTGCCAATAACGGAGACCTGCCCAACTGTCGTGAGGCTGGCACGTGCAGCAACTGGCGGCAGAAGGAACGATGCGAGCAACAGGGCGCCAAGGGCGAGGCGACGCAGCTGCACAGCAGCCCCAGGAGTGAGGCGCGCGCTTCGCCCGGACGATGCACCAGGCTCATCGCCGCTTCGGCGGTTTAATGATCCCCCGACGGGGCTCACCCCAGCGCGTCGTCGGCTCCCACCAAGGCCGGGGCGTACGCCGAGTGGCGCTTCGCCAGGCCCAAACGGGCGCGCACCAGCGCCACGATGTTGCCCGCGGCCACTCCCTGCTGGCTTGCGATCGCTCATCGCGTGCTCCGCGGTGCGGGGCGTGCCGCCGCCGCAGCAACAAGTTCAACGCACAGCTCCATAAAACTTGAGCCGCCCGACATGACGAGCGCAGGGAAGAGCGAGATCGGCGTGAACCCTGGGAAGGTGTTCACCTCTGAGAGGTACCAACGGCCAGCCCGTTCCCCACTCCGCGCCATCAAGAAGTCCATACGTGAGAGTCCGCGACTCTGCGCGGCGGTGAAGAGCGCAACGGCGGCGGCGCGCATCTCTTCCGCTAGTGCAGGCGGGAGGTCGCTTGACGTCGTGGTGCGCGAGATGCCGGGCGCATACTTGGCGTCGTAGTCGTAAAACTCGCGCCCTGGGAAGACTTCACCGGGGCCGAATGCCTCCACCGCTCCATCGCTCCTCTCGAGTACCGCGACCTCCAGCTCGCGGGCTCGTTCAAGGTACGGCTCCAGCATCGCGCGATCGCCGAAGCGCAACGCCTCGTCAACCGCATCTGCCCAATCGGCCGACGTGTGCGCGATCTTCATGCCGATCGACGATCCGTGCGCTGCGGGCTTGCCGATCAGTGCGCCCGTTGACGTGTGCTCGTTGGCGAATGCTGCGATGGCACGAAGGAGAGCCTCGCGGTCCGCTGACCATTCGCCGTGGGTGATCACAAACTCAGGGAGGGTCGCCACGCCGTGTTCGCGCGCAAGCACTTTGAAGGCTGGCTTATCCATACCGAGGGCGGCAACTGCGGGGGCATCACCCACATAGTTGAGCCCTGCGGTCGCGGCTGCTGCGGCGATCGTGCCGTCTTCATCACCAGGGCCGTGTAGCGCGGGAACGACGATCGTTGTTGGGCCCGATGCCGCAACGCTTTTGAGGTATGCATCGAGCGACATGGGTTCCGCGCCAAGGAGCGCTGGCGCAGTGAGGTCCGTGTAGGCACCGCCCGTGACGTCGCCGCGACGATGCCCCGCTGGCAGTGGGCGGAGTGAGCCATCTCGTGCGATGTGCGCCTGGGTGACGGCGAGGCCGGCATCGAGCAGCGCGGCGGCGATGGCGGTGCCTGAGATCACGGAGACATCCGACTCCGCACTTCGACCACCGAAGAGGACGAGGACCGGTGGGAGCGTGTTGTTCCCGCTCATGCAGCGAACTCGCCGATAAAGGCGATCTCGGTGGCGAGTGTGATCCCGCTCTTGGCGTTGACAGCGTCGCGACAGGCGTCATGCAGCGCGCGGATCTCCGCAGCGGTTGCTCCCCCACGGTTCAGGATCCAGTTGGCGTGCATCTCAGAGACCTCTGCGCCGCCAATGCGCACCCCCTTCATCCCCGCAGCCTCAATGAGTGCGCCGGCGCTCAGCTCGCCAGGTGGGTTGCGGAAGACGCTGCCGGCGCTCGGAATGCCGAGCGGCTGATGCTCGCGACGCCAGCGGCGGATCTCCTCAAGGTGCGACTTGATCAGATCGGGTTCGCCAGGTGTCAGGGTGACCTTCGCCCCCAGGATCACTTCGCCGCCCCCCTCTGGCCCTTTGAAGCGTGATTCGCGATAACTGAACGCGGCGTCGGCGACAGGGATCTCGACCTCGGTGCCATCGGCGCGGAGGAGTGTGATCGACGTGGTGATCGCGGCCATCTCGCCGCCATGCGCGCCGGCATTCGCCCAAATCGCGCCACCGATGTTCCCTGGGATGGCGAGAGCGAACTCAAGCCCGGTGAGTCCCGCCTCGGCGGCAATCGTTGAGGCCTTCGCCATGGGGACGCCTGAATCAAAGGAGATCGTTCCCGCCGCCTGATCAACGTCGTACCCCGCGCTGCGATTGAGCGCCACGATGCCGCGCATGCCGGCGTCACCAACGACCACATTGCTGCCGCGCCCAAGGATGCGCAGCGGCCAGCCGCGAGAGGCAGCGAGTCGAACTAGCCCGCGCAGGGCGAAGCGATCACGAATGGTGACCAAGAGATCGGCGGGGCCACCGACGCGCATCGTGGTGTGCTCGGCAAGCGGTTCGTTGCGCAACACCTTCAGGCTGAGTCGGCGCTCCAACTCGCGCGCGGCGACCTCCGCGTCGGCCCACGGCTGCTGCGTCTGCACGTCGCTCATCCCCGACCGCCGAGTTGCGACAGCGTGCGCGCGATCACCACGGCAGCGTCAGGGTGCGCCAGCGTTGTGGCGGCGCTCGCCGCTGTAGCGCGCTGTGCTGGTGTCGCATAGGTCGCCACGGCTGCGAGGAGGCGCTCAGGGGTCAGGTCTTCATCGTTGATGAGTGTGGCCGCTCCCGCTACTGCTGCGGCCTCTGCGTTCGCGCGTTGATGACCGCCCGCGAACGGGTACGGGACGATGATGGCGGGGAGTCCAGCGGCAGCCGCCTCGGCAATTGTTGACGCACCGGCGCGCCCAAGCATCAAATCGGCGGAGACGAGTGCCGCCTCCATTGCTCCTCCACCGAGGAAGGAGACTGGCTCGTAACGGTCACGCAGCTCCGCAGGGAGGCTCGCTCGTCGCTGCTCCGCCTCTGACAGGCCGTCCATCACCACATGCAGGACGCGCCACTCTGTGAGCAGCGTTGCGAGTGCGCCGTCGAGCGCCGTCTCAAATCGACGCACGCGCTGCGAGCCGCCAAACACCAAGAGGAGTTGATCGCTCGACGTTAGGCCGCGTGCCGCGCGTGCGGTGGTGCGATCGATGCTCAGTTCGCGCACTGGTGTGCCGGTCACGGTCGTCTTCGCGCCGCTCCATGGCGCGCGCTCCGCCGTCTGCCGCCACGCGACCGCGCGGTGCGAGGCGAGCGGCGCAACAAGGGTGTTCGATCGGCCCGCCTGTACGTTCCCCTCCCAGAGCAGGCTCGGCGTGCGCGTCAGCCACGCAGCGATCAGCGTAGGAATCGCGATGTATCCGCCCGTAGAGAAGATCACGTCGGGTCGAACGCGACGAATCACGCGAATCGCTTGCGGGATTGACCAGAGGAGCCTGGCGGCATCGCGCGCCGTTGCGATCAGGCCGGCGCCGCTTGGTCGCAGACTCGGGGCGGCCAAGAGCGTCAACGGGTATCCCGCCTCTGGAACAAGGCGTGACTCAACGCCACGTGCGCCGCCGAGCCAGCTGATCTCAGCGTCGGTATGGAGTTGGCGAACCGTACGAGCTACGGCGAACGCTGGGAATAGATGTCCCCCCGTTCCGCCACCCGCG
>CAMAXG010000059.1 GCA_945862225.1 Thermoflexus hugenholtzii JAD2
TCTGTGCCCGTTACGGTCGTGTCGATCGAGCCAAACACCGTCACGAAGCTTCGCACCCCAGACCAGGACGGCTACACCGCTGTGCAGCTCGGCATTGAGGCCGGCAAGCGCCGACTGAACAAGCCCGACCAGGGTCAGTTCAAGGGCGAACTGCCAGCCTGCTCCGTTGTCCGCGAGTTCCGCGTTGAGTCGACCGAGGGGATGACCCTTGGCCAGACCCTTGACGTCAGCCTCTTCGCCGATGGCGACCTCGTCGACGTGACGGGCATCTCCAAGGGGAAGGGCTTCGCCGGAACGATCAAGCGACACAGCTTCTCACGCGGACCAGAGACCCACGGCGCCGACCATCACCGCGAGCCAGGCTCGATCGGTGCTGGTACGACTCCAGGTCGTGTCTATCGCGGTACCCGCATGGCCGGTCACATGGGTGTTGATCGCACCACGATTCAGAAGGTCACCATCGTTCGTGCCGACGGCGCACAGAACCTCTTGCTCCTCAAGGGCTCGGTTCCAGGCGCCAAGAATGCACTGGTCATCGTGAGCAAGGCGGAGCAGATCTGATGCCTACTGTTGACGTCTTCTCGAAGGCCGGAGCAAAGGTGGGAACCGTTGAGTTGCCTGCCGCGTTCTCGTCGCCCGTCAACGAGGCGCTCATCCATCAGGCCGTTGTCTCGCAGCTCGCGGGTCGCCGAACCGGCACGCACGCGACGAAGAAGCGTGGCGCCGTTGCCGGTGGTGGCCGCAAGCCATGGAAGCAGAAGGGGACCGGTCGCGCACGACAGGGTTCCACCCGTTCACCACAGTGGAAGGGCGGCGGTGTTGTCTTCGGGCCACAGGTTCGCTCTCATGAGATTCCATTCCCAAAGCGCATGCGCCGTGCAGCCCTCTTGGGCGCGCTCGCTGCCAAGGTTGAAACGCTCAAGATTATTGACGTGCTCGGTATCGAGACGCCAAAGACCCAGGTCATCGCCGGTATGTGCACCGCCCTCAAGGCCGGCAAGCATGTGCTCGTCGTCTCGCCAACAGTTGGCACCGCACTCGTCAAGTCTGCAGCGAACATCCCGCACCTTTCGGTACTCCGCGCGGACTCGCTTAACGTGGTTGACCTCGTGAATGCCGACACGATCATCGTGGAGCAGTCAGCTCTCGCCGAGATCCAGGAGGTGTACGGATGAACCGCACGCCACACGAGACAATTCTTCGCCCTGTGATCTCCGAGAAGTCGATCCTGCAGTCGCAGACCGGCACGTACACCTTCGCGGTGCACGCCGACGCCTCCAAGATCGAGATCGCCGCAGCAGTTGCTTCACTCTTCACCGTCAAGGTGAAGGAGGTCAACGTGCTCACCACCAAGGCGAAGGAGACGCGTGGCACACTCGCCCGCAGCCGCTTCCCAGGTAAGACGACCCCATGGCGCAAGGCCATGGTCACCCTCGCCCCAGGCGAGAAAATTCAGTTCTTCGAAGGAGTCTAACCATGGCACTTCGTCGATTGAAGCCAACCAGCGCCGGCGTCCGTGGCATGACCATGCCAACGTTCGACGAGATCACGACCAATGAGCCACACAAGCCGCTCACCGAGAAGCTCGTGCGTGGTTCAGGGCGTAACTTCCAGGGGAAGATCACCGTTCGTCACCGCGGTGGCGAGCAGAAGCGCCTCTATCGCAAGATCGACTTCCGCCGCAACAAGTTCGGCGTGCCAGCCCGCGTGGCGACCGTTGAGTACGATCCAAACCGCTCGGCGCGCATCGGCCTCCTCAACTACGCCGACGGCGAAAAGCGCTACATGCTCCTGCCAAACGGCCTATCGGTTGGCGACAACGTGGTCTCGGGCCCAGATGCTGAAGCGAAGGTCGGAAACGCCCTGCCGCTCGGTCGCATGCCGCTCGGTACCACCGTCCACAACATCGAGCTCGTTCCCGGGAAGGGTGGGCAGATGGTCCGCTCCGCCGGAACCGCTGCGCAGCTCGTTGCGAAAGAGGGCGCATTTGCCACCATCCGCATGCCTTCTGGCGAGATGCGTCTCGTCCCACTTCTCTGCATGGCAACCGTGGGCCAGGTCTCGAACCTTGACCACGAGAACATGGCGATCGGTAAGGCCGGGCGCGCACGACACATGGGCAAGCGTCCAGAAGTCCGCGGCTCTGCAATGAACCCGGTTGATCACCCTCACGGCGGTGGCGAAGGCAAGGCCCCAACGGGTATGCCTCCGAAGACGCCTTGGGGCAAGCCTGCGATGGGTCTTCGTACCCGCCGCAATAAGTTGACGCAGCGGCTCATCGTCCGCTCGCGACACGCACGCTGATCGAGGAGGAGGCTTAATGTCACGTTCGTCTAAGAAGGCTCCGTTCATCGAGAAGCGGCTCCTTGCCCGCGTTCAGGCAATGAATGCGATCAATGAGAAGCGCGTCGTGAAGACCTGGTCGCGCGCATCGGTCATCTACCCAGACTTCATCGGCCACACCGTCGCGGTCTACAACGGCCGCAAGCATGTGCCGGTCTTCATCACCGAGAACATGGTCGGGCATCGCCTCGGCGAGTTCTCACCAACACGCACCTTCAAGGGCCACCAGCGCACGGATCGCACGACGGCGGTGGCCTCGTGAGCGTTCGCGTGAAGGCAACAGCGAAGTACGTGCGCGGTTCAACCCGCCGTGCCCAGCTCGTGGTGCGAGCGATCAAGGGGAAGTCTGTGGCTGATGCCACGGCGATCCTGCGCTTCCTGCCGCACTCCTCGGCTCGCGATGTCGCCTCCGTACTGAAGAGCGCAACGGCCAATGCCGAAGCGAACCACAGCATTCCCGCCGACCGCCTCTTCGTGGTCGACGCCAGCGCCGACGAGGGCCCAACCTTGAAGCGCTTCCGACCACGTGCGCAGGGCCGAGCCTTCGCCATTCATAAGCCAATGACCCACATCACCGTAGTTGTAAGCGCAAAGGAGGCCTGACCATGGGACAGAAGGTTCACCCAGTAGGCTTCCGACTCGGCATCACCAAGACGTGGTCTGCCCAGTGGTACGCCGACAAGGACTACACGAAGCTCCTCCAGGAAGACCTGCGCATCCGCAAGTTGATCGACGTGAAGTTGGCCGCGGCCAGCATCTCGAAGGTTGAGATCGAGCGCGGCTTGAACTACGTCACCGTGACCGTTCACTCGGCCAAGCCGGGTGTGGTGATCGGCAAGGGCGGCGCAAACGTCGAAGTACTTCGCGCTGCGATCGGTGAGATTAGCGCCGGCAAGGTGAAGCTGGAGATCAAGGAGATCCGCCAGCCAGACCTCGACGCCTACCTCGTAGCCGCATCCATTGGAGCACAGTTGGTCCGACGCATCGCCTTCCGCAAGGCACTCAAGCAGGGGATCCAGCGTTCGATGAAGGCTGGCGCGAAGGGCGTGAAAATCATGGTCTCCGGTCGACTTGGCGGCGCTGAGATGAGCCGCACTGAGTGGGACCGCGATGGCCGACTCCCGCTCCATACGCTTCGTGCCGATATCGACTTCTCCGTCTTCCACGCCACGACGACCTTCGGTCAGATTGGTGTGAAGGTCTGGATCTACCGTGGCGATGCTCCAGCCGATGTGCTGAAGCCAAAGCCACTCTCTGAAAACGCAGGATCGGGGGCATAACCATGTTGATGCCGAAGCGAGTCAAGTGGCGCAAGGTGCAGCGAGGCCGCATGTCCGGTCCTGCTAAGTCTGGTCGCACCGTGGCGTTCGGCGACTTCGGCATTGCCACCACCGAGCCAGCCTGGGTCACCGCCCGACAGATCGAGGCTGCACGTCGCGCAATGACGCGCCAGATCAACCGCGGTGGCAAGGTCTGGATCCGCATCTTCCCCGACAAGCCAATCACGAAGAAGCCTGCTGAAACCCGCATGGGTTCCGGTAAGGGCGCTCCAGACCAGTGGGTCGCCGTGGTTAAGCCAGGGCGTATCCTGTTTGAGATCGCTGGCGTCACGCGACCAGAGGCCGTTGAGGCCTTCCGCCTCGCTGGCATGAAGCTCCCTGTGAGCACGGTCATCGTGGAGCGCTCAGCTGATCTCGGCCAGGTTGTCTTCGGTAAGAAGTTCCTCCAGAAGGTGGCCCTTGGCGTCCCAACGACGGATGAGGCACCAGCAGCCGCCGGCGCTGCTCCAAAAGAGCCTGAACTCGTGAAGCCAGCGAAGCCTGCGAAGGAGGACGAGGCATGATTGAGATCGCCCAGGTCCGCAATATGACTGATGCTGAGTTGGTCCAGGCGATCGCCGACGCGAAGCGTGACCTTTGGCAGGCACGATTCGAGCTGTCGACCCGACAGTTGAAGGACACGAGTGTCGTAAACAAGACGCGCAAGACCATCGCGCGCCTGCTGATGGTCCTGGCCGAGCGCCAGGCCGCACAGAAGGCATAGGGGGAGTTATGAGCGAGCAGCACCTAGGCAAGCGCAAGACACAGACCGGTCGCGTCGTCAGCGATAAGGCTGACAAGACGATCGTGATCTCTGTTGAGCGCCTCGCGCAGCACCCTATCTATAAGCGCGTGATCCGCCGCACGGCCCGATTCATGGCGCACGACGAGCTCAATGACGCCAAGGTTGGTGATCTCGTCACCGTTGAGGAGTCTCGACCACTCAGCGCTCGCAAGCGCTGGACGCTCGTCAAGGTTGTGAAGCGCGGCGAGTCGCAGGAGGGGGCACTGTGATTCAGACCGGTACCCGACTCCGCGTCGCTGATAACTCCGGCGCAAAGGTGATCGAGTGCTTCCGCATCCTCGGACGCGGCCGGGCAACCACTGCGTACGTTGGCGACGTGATCGTCGCCGCGGTCAAGCAGGCCACGCCGAACGCTGGCGTGAAGAAGGGTGATGTCGTGAAGGCAGTCGTCGTCCGCACCGTCAAGGAGATCTCGCGGCCTGATGGCAGCGTGATCCGCTTCGACGAGAACGCCGCCGTGCTGATCGCCGCTGACGGCAACCCACGAGGCACTCGCATCTTTGGGCCAGTCGCGCGCGAGCTGCGCGATCGGGACTACATGAAGATCATTTCACTCGCGCCGGAGGTGCTCTAATGCGTTCGGTATACGAGACGACAACGGAGATCCGCGTGGGCGACACCGTTTCGGTGCTCAGCGGCAAGGATGCAGGGAAGCGTGGCAGCGTTGAGCGCCTCGTGGC
>CAMAXG010000060.1 GCA_945862225.1 Thermoflexus hugenholtzii JAD2
CGCGTTCGCTCTACGGCGCGACCGCGCCCAAGCGATCCGCATGGTGGGCTGATCAAGAACCTCTACATTGCCGACGGTTCGCTCTTCCCCACCGCACTCGGTGTGAATCCGATGGTCACGATCTTGGCTGTCGCGAAGCGCGTCTCGCGTGCGATCATCGCCGACACGCGCGCCTAGGCGCTATCAGGGAGTTGGAGCGGGAGACGAGGCTCGAACTCGCGACATCTTGCTTGGAAGGCAAGTGCTCTACCAACTGAGCTACTCCCGCGCGAAAGACACAATAGCAAGGAGGCGGCATGCAGGGTTACGGTGAGCGTGAAGGGGTCTGGATTGGGCTCCTCATCGGCGGTGTTGCGCTTGGGCTTCTGCTCGCCCTCCTGTTGACCGCCGTTAGCCTCGCCGACTGCGATCAGCGCTACGGCGCAATTGAACGTTGGAACGCAGACCCCGGGCCTCGCTATCAGGACGTCTTCCCCGAGGAGTTTGCCGCCTGGGTGCGGGAGTGTCGCGACTAGGCCTCGCTGACCGCCTCCAGCGGCTTCGCACGGCGCAGGGCACGCAGGCGGTTGATTCGATCAACGAGTGGTGGGTGTGTAGCTAAGAAACCAGCCGACCGCTCTTCAAAGTGCTTCACCGGATTAATGATGTACATGTGCGCGGTGGCCTTGGTCGCAACCTCAAGGACCTCCTTGTCCCCCGCCAGCTTCGCGAGCGCGCGCTCTAGCCCAGCAGGATTACGGGTGAGCTCTACCCCAGATGCGTCAGCCAAGTATTCGCGTTGACGCGAGACGGCGAGCTGCACCAGCCGTGCGGCAATCGGTGCAAGGATGGCCAGAACGATGGTTAGGATGATGAAAATTACCTGGATCGCGCCGCCCCCGTTGCGATCGTTATCGCGCTGACGCCCGCCACCCCAGAAGGCCCAGCGAATCACTAGATCGCTGAGCAGTGCGAGTGACCCGACGAGCGCCGCGACGAGTAGCCCGTAGCGAATATCAAAGTTGCGCACATGCGAGAGCTCGTGGGCGATCACGCCGCTCATCTCTTCGCGGTCGAGCGCGTGCATAAGCCCTTGGGTCACGGCGATGCTGGCATGCTCTGGATCACGCCCCGTGGCAAATGCGTTGAGCGCCGTGTCATCGATGGTGTACACCTTCGGCTTCGGCATGTTCGCAGCAAGACAGAGCTCGCTCACGATGTTGTCGAGTTCACGCTCCTCGCGGCCGGCCGAAGGGTCAAGCTCTTTTGCGCCAGCCGCAGCAAGGACCGCCTTGTCGCCACTGAAATATGCGCCGAGTGTCAAGAGGAACCCCACGACAAACGCCCCAAGGGCGAAGGGAATCCCACCGTCAACAGTTCCACTGAGTGCGATCCCTGCGCTCGCCCCGAAGGCGGCGAGGATCGCCACCACAATCAAGACGAGAAGGAGTGACTTCCGTCGATTCTCCGCCGCAAGGTCGTAGAAGGTAGCCATCGCGTCGACTCGAGCCGACTAGGAGAGGTTGACCTTCGGAACGGCCTCCTCGGCATCAGGGGCATCGAAGAAGTCGCGCTTGGCGAATCCGAATGCACCTGCGAAGAGCAGGCCCGGGAAGGTCTGCACAGCGTTGTTGTACGAGAGCACGGTGGCGTTGTAGTGCTGTCGGCTGAACCCAATCTGATTTTCAGTAGAGGTGAGCTGCTCCTGCAACTGAATCACATTCTCATTCGACTTCAGCGTTGGGTATGCCTCGACGTTGGCGAAGAGGGTGCGGAGCGAACTGGTCAGCATGTTCTCAGCCTTCGCCTGTGCCGCAGTGTCGCCAGAGGTGCCAGCGTTGACAGCAGCTGCTCGCGCGGCGGTTACGCCCTCGAGCACGCCCTTCTCAAAGCCCATCTGCCCCTTAACGGCATCAACAAGGTTTGGAATCAAGTCATAGCGGCGCTTGAGCTGCACCTGGATCTGGCCCAGTGCCTCATCAACACGGTTGCGCCCATTCACGAGTCCGTTAAAGGCAGAGATCGCTACGAGTGCGAGCACTCCAACGATTACGAGAACTGGTAGCAGCCCTTCCATGGCATCCCCCTTCAACTACACCTGTGGCGGCATGTGTCGCCTCCGTCCAGTATAGGACCACTCCCCGCACAAACCCCGGGTCGTTTGACGACCCCCCGGGGGGGAGGCGTAGGCTGGCTACAGCAACTGGGTTGAGGCCTCGGAGGTCTCCCCTGGTGCGGGTGCAGCCCGGCTTCCTGGGCCCCCGCGTGAAAGGCACTGAACGATGAACGTTCTGTTGGTTGGAACCGGCACGGTCGGCGAGGCAATCGCCCACCTCATCAAGGGGAAGAAGTGGCTCGGCACCCTCACCCTCGCGGACTACTCGCTTGACCGTGCACGCACGGTTGCTGATGCCGTCGACGCTGGCTACAAGGTTGCCCAGGTTGACGCAGGGAACGCTGCGCAACTAAAGGAGCTCATTGCCAGCTCCAAGGCAGACCTGGTATTGAACGCCGTAGATCCGCGATTCGTCCCGGCGGTCTTTGACGCCGCTCTTGAAGCGGGCGTGCACTACATCGATATGGCAACGAGTCTCTCGATCCCCGACGCCGCCAATCCGTACACCGTTCCAGGGCTGATGCTCGGCGCATACCAGGAGGAGCGCAAGAAGCTCTGGGAAGACCGCGGCAAGTTGGCGCTCATCGGCATGGGCATGGACCCAGGCCTCTCCAATATCTTTGCCGCGTACGCCAAGAAGTGGACCTTTGACGACATCTCAGCGGTGCACGTGCGCGACGGTGGCGACCTGCGCATTGAGGGCTACCCGTTTGCGACGGTCTTCAGCCTCTGGACCGTGATTGAAGAGTGCCTCAACCCGCCGATCGTTTGGCGCAACGGCAAGATCGAGGTTCGCGAGCCGTTCAGCGAGCCGGAGGACTTCGTCTTCCCTGAGGGTGTTGGCCCGGTCATGTGTGTCAACGTTGAGCATGAAGAGGTCGTTCAGCTGCCGCGCAGCATGAAGGCCGACGTAATCACCTTTAAGTACGCGCTCGGCGCCGACTTCATTGAGACGCTGCAGCTGCTGCACCGTCTCGGACTCGACGGCAAAGAGCCGATCAACGTGAAGGGGATCAAGGTCGCGCCGCGCGACGTGATCGGTGCCCTCTCACCAGACCCATCAACGCTCGGCAAGAGCATGATCGGTCGCGCGATCGTTGGGACGCTCGTTAGCGGCACCAAGGATGGACGCCCGCGCGAAACGTTCCACTATCAGGTGTGCGATGCAGCGGAGACGATGGGTCGCTACAACCTGCAGCCAGTTGCCTGGCAGACCGGAGTGATGCCGGTCATGGCCATGGAGCTGATCGCCGAAGGTGTCTGGGGCGGCGCAGGGGTGAAGTCGCCCGACATGATGGATCCAGATCCATTCCTCGACATCTGCGAGGACTACGACGTGACGGTCAAGCTGGAGCATCGCCTCCCTGGCCGCTCAATCCTGCCCGCAACGGAGCAGCCTCCTGTTGGCGCCAAGTCGGTCACGGTCAAGGGCTCGTCGAGCCCAACCGATACGGCCTACTCGGCCGCAGCGACGGCAGCGCTCTCGGCACCCGTCTCGTACCCAGAAACTGAGTCCGAGCGACAGGGGCGCGGCGGGCGCTAGAATCCGCCCGTGCCACGAGCCGCCGTACGGCGAAGTGGCCAAGTGGGGGGAGGATCCGAACCGATGAAGAGCTCCGTCGCGCTGCGCACGCTACCGACACCTGATTCGTTCCGCGTTCCGCCACGACTTGAGGGGCTGCGCCGCGTCTCATACAACCTCTGGTGGTCGTGGCACCCCGAAGCCCGCGCCCTCTTCCGCCGGATTCATCCAGGGCGCTGGATTGCAACGCGCAATCCCGTTGCGATCTGCTCTGGCCCAATTGACTGGGAGCCGCTCCTTGAGGATCCAAAGTTCCTGAGCCAAGTCGACGAGGTCGTTGCTGCGTTCGACAACTACATGGCTGGTGGCAGCGACCACTGGTTCCCTCGCACGCACGGTGCCAACCTCACGAATCCGATCGCCTACTTCTGTGCCGAGTTCGGCTGGCACGAGAGTCTCACCCTCTACTCCGGTGGCCTCGGCATCTTGGCCGGCGACCATATGAAGGCCGCCTCAGATATGGCGCTGCCACTCATTGGGGTTGGCCTTCTCTATCGACGTGGCTACTTCCGCCAAACCATTGATGCTGATGGGCATCAGGAGCATGCTTACCCTGAGATTGATCTCTCGCTGTTGCCCCTTGTTCGCGCCGCAGGCGCAAACGGCGAGCAGCTGGTCGTCTCGATTCCGCTTGGCGACCGACGCGTCTCAGCGGCGGTATGGGTTGCGCAGATCGGGCGTGTGCCCGTGTTGCTCCTGGACACCGATATCCCTGCAAACAACGAAGCAGACCGACCGATCACACACATCCTGTACGTGCGGGGTCGCGAGATGCGCCTGCACCAGGAGATGGTGCTCGGCGTCGGCGGCATCCGCGCCCTGCGCGCACTCGGCGTTGATCCGTCGGTGTACCACCTGAACGAAGGCCACTCAGCCCTGAACCTTGTGGAGCGCACGCGTGAGTTCGTTGCCGCGGGCGAAACGCTTGAGAGCGCGCTCGAGCACGTCAAGCGCCACACGGTCTTTACGATTCACACCCCCGTCTCAGCCGGCAATGAGAAGTTCGGCGTTGACCTGGTGAAGCGTGTCGTTGGCCCTCTCTGTGATGGCACCGGTGAAGCCGACGCTGGTGGCGTGCCGCTGCAGCGCATGCTGGATCTCGCCGTTGGTGCCGAAGGGGACCTTCGCGCTTTCGACATGACCGCCCTCTCACTACGACTGAGCGTTGGGGCGAACGCTGTGAGCAAGCTGCATGCCGAGACAGCGAATGCGACCTGGTCGCCAGTCATCACTAACAAGATCCTTGGGATCACCAATGGGGTGCACATGCCAACCTGGGCGGGGCGTGAGACACGCGCCGTTTATGAGCAGTTCCTGAACGCCGATCTTGATCAGCTCGACACTGAAGGGCCAGAGGCGGCGGGGTTCTGGGAGCGTCTCGG
>CAMAXG010000061.1 GCA_945862225.1 Thermoflexus hugenholtzii JAD2
GGGTGGGTGTACTCATAGATTGCATGGGCCTCGCCGTACTTCCACTCTTGCATGAACTCTGTGGCGGTTCGTACGTGATACACCTCATCGAACTGGAAGTGTGTCGGCTCGCCAACGCGCCAGCCTCTCAGCGACAGCGCGCTCACCGCAACAAGAACGAGGAGCCATACATCAATGCGTGTAAGCGCTCGACGCGGTTCGGGCTTCGCGATCACCGCCCGCTTCGGTATCGTGTCAACGCGCTTACGTTGTGTTTCTGCGGGGCGCACGCTAGTTGTGTTCTCTGATTTCCATGCGAGCCGGATTGCCCCCACCAGTGCTGCGGTAACAGCGATCGCGACAACCGTGATGGTGATCGGCGTTTGTAGTGCGTCGGTGAGCGGTCCAAGGTTTGGCAAGCCAGGGTTCTGGAAGTACGGAAGGGTCAGCACGCCCCAGCTGTTCGCAAAGAACGCAACTGAGATCACGACTGCAATCCAGCGCCAGGCCGGGCGTGCTGCCGCAAGTGCGATCGTCAGCGGAATCGCTGGAAAGAGGTATCGCTCGTGCACGCGCGTTGGTAGAACAAAGAAGGCAATCGCAAGGATGGCAACTGCCGTGGCGGTGCGAATCGCCGTGTCGCTTCGTACGTAGCGCATCGCAACAAGGACGGCCGCGGCGATGGCCGCACTTCCGATTGCGACGCCTGGGATGCCAATGAGTGGGAGTGGATCGATGTCGGAGGCCCACCCGGTTGCATCAACGACCGCGCGCCCGCCGACTTCGATGAGTGCCCAGGGGTTCCAAGCGTTGACCGAAAGGTATGGATAACCGCCTGCCGCCTCTGCAACCTTGGCGAGAACGTCAGGCAGCGTGAGCCCGAACGGTAGCGCTGCGATTGCGATGGTGGCCGCACCGGCAAGCCCCGCGACAACGAAGGCCCATGGGTCCCGTGCCGATCGCGCTCGAACAAAGGCGAGCACTGCAACGATGGGGATCAGGATGCCGAACTGCGGCTTGAGCACCGCAGCGAGCGCGGCGAGGATCGCGCCGCGCACCGTCTCGCCGCGGATCAGCGCTGATAGCGATAAGAGGAGCGCCGCGGTTCCAACCGAGTCCACCTGTCCCCAGACGGCCGAGTCAAGCCAGATCATTGGCCCTACGGCCATCGCAACGGCGGCAGCGAGTTGACCGCGACGTGGAGCGCCAAGGTCGGCGGCGAGTCGCGCGGTGGCAAACACCAGCATCCCGTCGGCAAGGATTGCGGGGAGCTTAATCAGCGCTCCAGGATCAGTGCTGCCTGTGATAAGTGCGCCAAGTGAGCCGAGCGCCCAGAGCACCCACATGTAGCCGGGGAGGTAGTCAACGAAGATTCCGCGCGCATAGAACCCCCACGGTCCGCGGGTCCCCAACTCCGACGCCCACGATCGGAATGAGTTCAGGTCAGCGGCAAATCCTGCGTCTGGAGGGAGTGCGACGTATGCGATGATCACCCGCAAGAGAATCCCAAGCGCAGCAATCAGCGCAATGGTGCGAAGGCTGACCTGCTCGGTTGGTCGACGGGCCGTCTGAGAAGTCATTTGCCGAGTGTAGCCGTGAAGGGGGTTGTGGAAGGTGCCACTGCAGGAGCTCTCGCTCTTCTTCCCTTGTCACAACGAGGCCGACAACCTTGAGGCGCTCGTTGACGATGCGCTCGCGGCGCTCCCCGCCCTTGCGACGACCTATGAGGTCATTCTTGTTGACGACGGTTCCCTCGATGGCACGGCTGCCGTGGCTGAGCGCATCGTTCAGCGACACGGTGAAACCGTTCGGTTGGTCCGGCACGACGTGAACCGCGGGTATGGTGGCGCCCTCCGTTCAGGTTTTGCTGCTGCGCAGTATGACTACCTTGCCTACACCGACGGTGACCGTCAGTTCCGCATCGCCGACCTCGCGCGCCTTGTCGAACGTGCGGAGGCCACGAGTGCGCCGCTTGTCATTGGGTATCGCCTGCAGCGTGCCGATCCGCCACTGCGTCTCGTCTACGCCACCCTGTATCGCGTTGCCAATCGCATCTGGTTCGGACTTCGCGTTCGCGACGTTGACTGCGCTGCAAAACTGTTCCGCCGTGACGCACTGCGAAACATCAGCGTGCACTCTGATGGCGCATTCTTCTCTGCGGAACTTCTCATTCGTTTACGACTTGCCGGGGTGCCTATTTGTGAAGTTGGTGTGCCGCACTATCCGCGCACCGCTGGCTCGCCTACGGGGGCGCGCCTCTCAGTAATCGCGCGAGCTGTTCGCGACTTCTGGTCGCTGCGGCTTGGGCTCTGGCTGAACCGGTCCCGAACACTTTCGCGGGGGCGTGCGCTGCTCAACGACAAGCGTTAGCGCGCCGGTGGTGGCTCCTCGCCGTCAAGCGAGTTCACAAAATCGCGGAAGAGTGAGAGTCGCTCCTCTTCAGCGGCTTCCGGAACAATTCCTTCGGCTGAAAGCAGCTCTGCCGAGATAAAGATGGGGGCGTCGGCGCGGAGCGCTAGCGCAACCGCATCGCTTGGGCGTGCGTCGAGCTCCGCCTCTTCGCCACTTAGATCGACCATCACCATTCGCGCGCGAAATGTCTCTTCACGAACCTCTGTAATGCGCACCTCGCGCAGCGTTGCCCCAAGAGCGCGAATGGCCTGGAGTGCCGTGTCGTGTGTGAGAGGGCGCTCTGGTGTTACGCCCTGAAGGTGATAGGCGATTGCGCTGGCTTCGTTTGGTCCGATTGGAATCGGCAGGTAGCGCGCCTCCTCCGCGTCGCGGAGCAGCAGCACATGCGTCCCAGAGATCATCTGGATTCGCACTCCGTCAACAACCGCGCGTCGTAGTTCCATCGCTCTATGATCGCACGCTTACGGGGTGGGAATCGGGGTCTCAATCACAGGGTCAGGCGTTGGGTCAACGCTCGCCCCTGGCTCTTGCGTCACCGGTTTTCCAAGTACAGCGCTGCGAACGCGGCCGGCCTCAGCCCAGACAAACGTTGGCGCACCACCATCAGCTGCGGGGAGGATGTATCCGCCGAGAAGCTCACCGATAGGGTCTGCTTGGTCGCTAATGACGTACTGCGCGAGCATGGCGCCAGACGACGCCTTGCTGTACGCGATCACTCGTCGCGCGCTGCTATCCCAGACGTAGACGATGCCTGTGCGGCTCGCCCCCGCAGACATCACCAGTGTTGGGGTAAGGAGGGGGCGAAGCAGTTCGTCACCAATCTCTGCTGCGCTCCAGTCGTCGGCGGCCCCCCCTGAGTAGCGGCGCAGCGCGCCGTCGCTCGTCATGTACACGTCGCCGTCGATGGCGATGCTTGTCATGGTGCCTAGGGCCATCGGGTTGATTAGGTATGCCGTCGGGGTGGCTGGGTAGCCCGTGCCGTCGGGAGCTGGTTGATATCGCAAGATCTGACGCGCCGATGGGTCAACAACGTAGAGGCGATAGAGCCCCGTTCCTGCGTCGGCTGCAAAGCCGACGATCGCCTTGATGTCGCTCCCCCAGAGCTCGCCATCGCGTACGCGAAGCTTGACGAGCGTTCCCTTCCCGGACCCGTCCGAGGGTCGCCAGCGCCAGAGGTTAGATGAGGCATCGAACACCACAAGGTCAGGCCCTGAGGCGGCGAGAAGGAGTGCGCGCCCAGTGCGCGTGCCGTAAAGATCAAACCCTGGTTGGTACACCACGGTTGCGCGGCCACGCTCTGCATCGATTCGATAGACCGCGCCTGTCACCTTGTCGATGACATAGGGGAGCCCGTCAGGGCCTTGAACGATCGCCTGGATCTCAACCGTTGCCCCCGCTGCCCCGAAGTCAAAAAGTTCGATTGGCGCGGTGTTGTTCACAAGGAATATCTTGTTGAGTGTCTCCGTTGCCTGGGTTCGGAGCAGCGTGATTTGGCTGAGTGGTCCTCCGCCGCTCTCTGCCAGGTTCAGGTTGACGACAGCGGCAAGGAGCAGGCTCTTCACACGCGAAGGGTCGTTCACAAGCAGGTTGGTTTGCGGGTCAAGCGCTTCGCTGATGCTGATCTCTGCGCTTCGTAGCGCCTCACGGGCTTTTGCCGCAGCGTCGAGCTCAGGGGATGATCCATTCAGTACGAGTGCGGTTGCGCCGCCAACACCAGCGATCAGTACTGCAGCGAGAAGGATTGCTGCGGAACGACGTCGTCGTGTGCGCTGCACTTCGTGCTCCGCCTGCTCTTCGTCTCCCGTCGCCGCGCGAAGTGATGGTTTGGACGGGGTGATCGTGAGCCATGGCGCTCGGCGTTCAATCTCGTTGGCGATACGCGCAGCGGCACGCTGCCAGAACGATTCAGAGGTGGCGGCGCGCTCGCGCCAGGATCGCTCAACTTGTGGCTCTGCTGCACTGCGGTGCTCGGCGCGCAGTCGCGCTTCTGCACGTGCGGCTTCTTGCGCCGCTCGTACTGCGTCGCTTGTTCGCTGATCGCGGGCTGGCGGCGGTTGGCTCTTTCCGCGTGCGCGCGGATCCACGCCGCTTCTCGTGCTTGGGCGCCGCGCATCAATGGCCGCCTGTGCCGCTGTATCAATTGGTTCATATGGCTGTGTATGTGCATCTGGTCGATTCGGGTCGGCTTTCGGCGCCGCAGGTTTTGCGGCCGCGATGCGCGCCTCACGCTCGAGGTTCCCCTCCTCCCATCGGGTGCGCGCGTTGATTTTTGCAACCGCAACAGGATCAGTCGGAACGACAACAAGCGTGTCGCGCTCCGGCGTGTCGCGCTCAATGACTTTTCGCACGGGTGGCAGCACTTCGAGGAGCACCGCTGGATAAGCAAGTGGTGCAAGTGCGCCGCTTACGGGTGTGTGTGTTTTCGCGGCGCGCTTCGCATCGTCCGCCGTGATCGCCATCGCGACTCGGTCTTCTGGCGACATGGAGAGTCGCGCTGTAGAGATTCCACCACGCTCGAGTGTGCGCGACGCGGCGCCCGGCGCATCATCGGGCAGCATGATGGTTACCGTTCGCCCATCTGTGGTGCGACGTGCCGCAATTGCTACGCCGCTGGTGCGCGCGACCAGCACTTCGTC
>CAMAXG010000062.1 GCA_945862225.1 Thermoflexus hugenholtzii JAD2
ATCACGTACGCCACCCTGAACGACTCCAACGAGGAGATCCATATTGGGTACGAGGCCGGCCTGGCGCAGGCTCGCGCACTCATGGGCGGCGCACATGGCAACTTCATCAATGGCACCTGGTCCACCGCGGGCGACACCTTTGTGAAGAAGTCGCCAATCGATGGCAGCGTCGTCGGCACCTTCAGTAAGGGCGACCGCAGCACCGCAAAGGCGGCGATCGCTGCGGCGAAGGCGGCGTACCCAGCCTGGTCGAAGCGACCATGGCAGGAGCGTGTCGCGCTGATCCGCGCGGCGGCCGAGCTGATCAGTGAGCGACAGTTCCTCTACTCCGCACTCCTCTCTATTGAAGTTGGCAAGAATCGCCTTGAGGCGCTCGGCGACGTCGAAGAGACGGCCGACTTCTTCCGCATCTACGCGAGTGAGGTTGAGCGCAACAAGGGGTACGTCCACACCATGGGGAACCTTGGTGATGCAAAGGTCGAAACGACCACCGTTCTGAAGCCGTACGGCGTGTGGGCCGTGATCAGCCCATTCAACTTCCCATTCGCCCTGATGGGCGGACCAGTTGGCGCCGCACTCGTTGCGGGTAACTCGGTCGTACTGAAGCCGTCATCTGACGCGCCGCTCTCAGCGGTGTTGCTGTCGCAAGCCATTAGCGACGCAGGTATTCCTGCGGGCGTCTTCAACATGGTGATGGGGCCAGGCGAAAGCGTTGGCGCAGAGCTGCAAGAGAATCGCGACGTCTCGGGCATCACATTCACCGGCTCGGCAGAGATCGGGATGCAGGTCTACCGAGCATTTGCCAAGGACTACCCAAAGCCGGTCATCGTTGAGATGGGTGGAAAGAACCCAACGATCATTTCAAAGAAGGCTGACCTTGAGAAGGCGGCCGAAGGAGTACTCCGCTCGGCGTTCGGTCTCGGTGGGCAGAAGTGCTCGGCGAACAGCCGCGTCTATATCGAAGCATCGGTGCATGACGAATTTGTGAAGCACCTTGTGGAGAAGACGAAGGCGCTCAAGGTGGGCGACCCAACGGTGCGCGGCATCTTCCTTGGGCCGATCATCAACCAGCGTTCTGTCGACACCTTCTTGCAGGCCTGCGACGAGGCGAAGCGCGACGGCACCATTGCCGTCGGCGGCGGTCAACTGACCGATGGCGATCTCGCCAAGGGCTTCTATGTCGCCCCAACTGTGGTGACCGGTCTCCCGGCAACCCACCGCCTCTTCAAGGACGAGCTCTTCACGCCATTCGTGGCGGTGGCGAAGGTCGCCTCATTTGAAGAGGGGATCGCCCTCGCCAACGAGAGCGAGTACGCCCTTACCGCTGGTTGCTACACGGAGGACGAGGCCGAGATCAAGACCTTCCTTGACACCATCGATGGCGGCGTGATCTACGTGAACCGCCGTGTGGGTGCAACGACTGGGGCTTGGCCAATGGTCCAGCCGTTCGGCGGCTGGAAGAAGTCGGGCACGACCGGCAAGTCGGGCGGCGGCCTCTACTACGTGCCGCAGTACCTGCGCGAGCAGAGCCAGACAATCGTCCGCTAAACGGGGGTTTCCCTCGTATACACTCCGCATACAAAGCATTCATAGGAGGGGCACCATGACGATCGCCGAGAAGCCTGCAGCCTGGCCAGCCACGCTGCCGCACCTGGTCACCAAGGTGCCAGGTCCGAAGGCGCTTGCCCAGGTAGCCGCCGACCAGGCGGTCGTCTCCGGAAGCTTGCCCCGCGCTTATCCATTTGCCCCTGTGCGTGGTTTTGGCATGGGCGTTGAGGATCAGGACGGCAACGTCTTCCTCGACTTCTGCGCCGGCATTGCCGTGAACTCCACCGGTCACTGCCACCCGCGCGTTGTTGATGCGATCGTGCAGCAGGCGCAGCGCCTCTTGCACTACAGCGCCTCTGACTTCTATGAGCAGCGTTACCAGGAGCTCGCCTCGGCACTCGCCGCGTCGGCACCATGGAAGGGACCATCAAAGGTCTTGCTCCAGAATTCCGGAACCGAGGCGGTTGAAGCCTCCATTAAGTTGGCGCGCTACATGAGTGGACGACAGTGGATCGTCGGCTTTGTCGGCGGTTTCCACGGCCGCACCCTCGGCGCACTCACGCTGACGAACTCGAAGGCGAAGTATCACGCCCACTTCGGTCCACTTGCACCAGGCTTCTTGCATGTGCCATTTGGCAGCGAAGGTCTCGACGAGCTTGAGCAGCGCATCATCGCGCGCACCATCCCTGGTGATGAGATTGCCGCATTTGTAGTCGAGCCAGTCCAGGGTGAGGGCGGCTACATCGTTCCTGACAAGGAGTTCTTCCCACGCCTGAAGGCGATCGCCGATAAGTACTGCATCGCCATCGTTGTTGACGAGGTGCAGTCTGGCGCCGGTCGCACCGGCAAGATGTGGGCGATTGAAAACTTTGGCATCGAGCCCGACATCGTCGCTGCGGCGAAGGGTCTCGGCTCCGGAATGCCGATCGGCGCTGTGATTGCCAAAGAGCATTGGATGCGCTGGAAGCCCGGCTCACACGGCTCAACATTCGGCGGCAACCCAGTCGCCGCGGCAGCAGCCATCGCCACCTTGGAAGTGATCCGCGATGAGAACCTGATGCAGAACGCGGTTGACCGCGGCGCACAGGCGGTCAAGGGGCTGCGCGCTGGCCTCGCGGGGAACAAGCATGTCACCGACATTCGCGGCATCGGCCTCATGATCGGCGTCGACTTCACCGATGGCGACATCGCTGGTGAGGTTGAAGTAGAAGCGTTTGAGCGCGGACTCCTCGTGCTGACCTGTGGCGACCGCGGCGTGCGCATGAGCCCACCACTCGTCGTGAACGAGGCCGAGATGGAGACCGCAATCCGCATCTTTTGCGAGGCCGCAGCGGCAGTCGCCGCACGGCACTGAGCGAGCGCCCATGCGCGGGCCTCTATCAGCGTGCGCAGGAGTGATGAAGTGAGCACCTCAAAACTCGTCGATATGCGCACGGCGATCGCCGCGCATGTGCACGACGGCGACACTGTTGCCATTGAGGGGTTCACTCACTGCATCTCGTTTGCGGCCGGTCACGAGATCATTCGACAGAAGCGCCGCAATCTAACCCTGGCGCGAATGACACCCGACCTCGTCTACGACCAGATGGTCGCCGCAGGCTGCGCCAAGAGGTTGATCTTTAGCTGGCTTGGTAACCCTGGCGTCGGCTCGCTCCATGCGATTCGCCGACGGACGGAGCCAGCGGCGCTCGCCCCAGGCGAATCACTCCTTGAGATTGAGGAGTACAGCCATCACGGCATGGTCGGTCGCTATGTGGCCGGTGCGCACCGTCTCCCGTTCTATCCACTGCGCAGCTACTCCGAGAGTGACCTCCCAAAGGTGAACCCGCTGATCCGCACCGTACAGAGCCCGTTCGGCGGCGAAGAGGTCTACGCCGTTCCACCACTCAACCCTGACGTCACGATCATCCATGCGCAGCGCGCCGATGCCGAAGGAAACGTACAGATGTGGGGCCTGCTCGGGTGCCAGAAGGAGGCGGCCTTCGCGGCGAAGCGTGTGATCGCCGTCGTCGAAGAGATCGTGCCAACCAGTGTGATTCGCGCCGATCCGAATCGCACCATCATTCCTGGCCTGATCGTCAGCGCTGTCGTGTGTGAATCGCTCGGTGCGCATCCCTCATACGTGCAAGGTGCGTACGATCGCGATAACGCCTTCTACCGCGAGTGGGACACGATCAGCCGTGATGCCGCCGCCACCGAGGCGTGGCTGCAAGAGTGGGTCTACGGCGTGAACGACCGAGCGGCGTATGTGGCGAAGTTCGGCGCCGAGTACTTCAAGGGGCTGACGCCAACGAGCGCCCCATCTGGTTCGGTCGACTACGGAGACTACCGATGAGCGGGCAGCGTCCGGCGAGCAAGAGTGAGCTGATGGTCGTCGCCTCGGCGCACGCCCTGACCGGAAAGCGCGTCTGTTTCGTGGGGGTTGGCCTCCCGAACATCGCCGTGAACCTTGCCAAGCGCACCGTCGCGCCAGAGATGGAGCTCGTCTACGAGGCGGGCGTCTTCGGCGCAAATCCCGCACGACTCCCACTCTCCATTGGCGATCCAACGATCGTGACCGGCTCCACCGCCACTGTCTCCATGCACGACCTCTTCGGCCTCTACCTGCAGGGGGGCCGCATCGATGTGGGCTTCCTCGGCGGCGCGCAGATCGATCGATTCGGCAACCTCAACACGACGGTGATCGGCGACTACGCCGCACCGAAGACGCGCCTCCCCGGGTCGGGCGGGGCATGCGAGATCGCCATCAACGCCAAAGAGATCCTCGTGATCATGCGCCAGAGCACGCGCAGCTTTGTGAAGGAGCTCGACTTCCGCACCTCGCCCGGCAACCTTGGTGGTGCCGTTGCGGCGGCGAAGACGCGCGCGGCGCAGGGGTGGGGCGGCAGCGGCCCATCGGGCGTGATCACCGATCTCGGCGTCTACGGATTCGATGACGACGGTGAGATGGCACTGCGCAGTTTGCATCCGGGCGCAACCCTTGATGAGGTGCGCGCATCCATTGGTTGGGAGATTCGTATCCCACAGAACGTGCCCGCCACGCCAACGCCAACTGACGAAGAGCTACGACTCATTCGCGAAGAGCTCGA
>CAMAXG010000063.1 GCA_945862225.1 Thermoflexus hugenholtzii JAD2
GGGCCGGCCACCTTGATTCGGCCCCCATCGGTCGACTCCAACGAGCGAACCTTCCCGGAGATGGCGCCGACGACCATATGGTCGCCAACACGGAGGGTGCCCGTCTGCACGATCACGGTGGCGATTGGGCCGCGACCCTTGTCGCGCTGGGCCTCAATAACCGTCCCTACCGCGAGTCGGGCCGCGTCAGCCTTGTAGTCACCGAGATCGGCGACGAGGAGGACCATGTCAAGGAGATCGTCGAGGCCAACACCTGTTCGGGCCGACACCGCAACGAGTGGCACGTCGCCGCCGTAATCCTCAATGACGACGTTGGACTCCGCGAGCTCCGTCTTCACGCGATCTGGGTTTGCATCTGGCTTGTCGATCTTGTTGAGCGCGATGATGATCGGCACGTTCGCTGCGCGAGCATGGCTGATCGCCTCTTTTGTCTGTGGCATCACACCATCATCGGCAGCGACCACAACGATGGCGATATCTGTCACTCGCGCGCCGCGTGCTCGCATCGCTGTGAAGGCTTCGTGTCCAGGGGTATCGAGGAAGAGGATCGAACGGTCGCCACGCTGAACCTGGCTGGCACCAAGGTGCTGGGTAATGCCGCCACGCTCGCCGTCGGCAACGCTGGTCTTGCGCAGCGCATCGAGCAGGCTCGTCTTGCCGTGGTCAACGTGGCCCATCACGGTAACGATCGGTGCGCGCGAGATGAGTGTCGCGCCTGGATCTTCACTAAAGAATTCCGTCTTCGCTGCAGCTGGTGCGGCCTCAGGAGTTGCCTCCGGCGTGGCCTCATCTTCGTCAGGTTCGGGCTCCTTAACCGTAAAGCCGAGCTCGGTCGCAATGAGGGAGGCGGTTTCGCGATCAATGCCCTGGTTCATGGTGGCAAAGACGCCGCTCCGAATCAGCGGGTTGATGATGTCAGCGGGGTTTACCTTGAGCAGCGTTGCAAGATCGCCAACGACGATGGAGGCGGGCAGCTCAAGGACGCCATCATGCACCTGCGCAACACGTGCTGGCTTCGGCTCTGGCGGCAAGCGATCGGGGCGCGGTGGACGGATGCTCTTGCGCTGCTTTGTCATCTGCTACCCCCTTTCGCTTCTTTGTCGTCGTCGCTCAATCAGAATCTGTTCGATCTCGGCAGCCGCGATGCGACCCCTCAATCCCCGTCGTAGTCCGTCACCAATGAGCAGGTCGTGCGCTTCGTCGCCGCTCTGGCAGATCCAGGCACCTCGACCGCCGACTGCGCCTGTTTGTACTCCCCCATCTGCGGAGGCTCCGTACCGCACAAGCGTCTCCACCGGCTGTGTCAGCCGACAGGCCACGCAGGTGCGTGCACGAACAGCGGGCGTCTTAGGCCTCCTCGCCCACTGGGGCGTCCGCAGGCGCTTCAGCAGCCCCTGTTCCATCACTGGCAATGTCAATGCGGAATCCGGTGAGTCGTGCCGCTAGGCGTGCATTCTGTCCGCCAGCGCCGATCGCAAGCGAGAGTGCACGCTCAGGAACGACGACAGTTGCTGACTTAGACGCCTCATCAACGGTGACCGAAACGACGGGTGCTGGTGAGAGGGCTCGCCCAATCGCCTCAGCCGCGTCGTCGGTGTGCGCGATGATGTCGATCTTCTCGCCGCCAAGGTCTTCAACAACAGCCTGCACACGTGCGCCACGCTGGCCCACAACTGCGCCGACAGGGTCGAGGCCGACCTGTTTCGTTGCTACAACGATCTTGGTGCGGCTTCCAGGCTCACGAGCGATCGAGGTGATCTCCACGGTGCCCGCAGTCAACTCAGGAACTTCAAGTTCAAAGAGCTTCTTGACGAAGTTCTTATGGGTACGCGTCAGAAGGATCTCTGGGCCACGAACCGTTGTTCGCACCTCAAGGAGAAGCGCCTTAACGTTTTCGCCAATGCGGAAGGTGTCGAGCTGCGACTGCTCGGTTGCAGGCAGGTACGCCTCGGCCTTCCCTACGTCCAAGACGAGGTTGCGGCGATCGACGCGCATCACGACACCGGTGAGGATCTCACCAGCACGCTCCGCAAACGACTGCATGATCAGGTCGCGCTGGATCTGGATGAGTCGCTGCTGCAGCGCCTGGCGCGCCTGGGCGGCAACGATGCGGCCCATATCGCCATCCATCTCTTCCAGTTCAATGAGGTCGCCAGCAACGGCACCTGGCTTTGCGGCCTGGGCCTCCTCTGGCGTCCACTCTGCACCGGGGACAAGTACCTCTTCTACGACTCGTCGGGCTCGAAAGACCCGCATTGCCCCTGATTCAGGATCAAGGCGCACGTGGATGTCGGATGAGGTGTGTCGGCGATTCAGAGCGACCGCGTAGGACTCCTCTGCCGCCTGCAACACCGCAGCTCGATCGATACCGCGCTCAGCGCCTAGCTGAATGAGGGCGCTCACAAGCTCTTTGCTCACGTCACGCCTCCCTTCTGTACTTGCGACCCCGATAAAAAAGACGTGGGGGTCACCCACGTCTCTCGTTCGGCGGCCGTTGTTACAGGGACTATACCACGGGCGCCAAGGCCTAAAACTGAGCGTGCCGAAGGGGTCCGTTAGCGCGCGTCAGCGCTGCGCAAAGACAGCCGGGCGCTAGCTCTTCGGGTAGCGGGCCACCACGTAGCGTTCAAGGATCTCCAGGAACTCCGCCACGATCCTCTCCCCACGCAGGGTGGTGAACAGGGCGCCGTCTTGGAATACGGGGGCGACTGGCTCCTCGAAGGTGCCCGGAAGGCTGATCCCCAGGTTGGCGTGCTTCGACTCCCCTGGCCCATTCACTACGCACCCCATCACCGCCACCTCAAGGTTCTCAACTCCTGGGTGCAGTGGGCGCCACTCTGGCAGACGCGCCTTCAGGTACGCCTGGATCTCTTGCGCCATCTCCTGGAAGAAGGTGCTCGTCGTGCGCCCGCATCCCGGGCAGGAGGTGACCTGCGGTGAGAAGGCACGGAGGCCAAGTGACTGCAGGATCTGCTGCGCCACTTCCACCTCAAGTGCACGGTCAGCACCTGGCTCTGGCGTCAACGAGACGCGGATCGTGTCGCCGATCCCCTGGTTCAAGAGATGCCCGAGGGCGGCACTTGTCGCAACGATCCCCTTCATCCCCATCCCCGCCTCCGTCAGGCCGAGATGCAGCGGGTAGTCGCAGCGGCCTGCGAGCTCTGTGTACACGTCGAAGAGATCGCGAACGTTTGATGTCTTGGCAGAGAGCAGGATGCGATCGTGCGGTAGGCCCGTTGCTTCGGCGAGCTCCGCCGACTGTGTTGCAGAGCGGACGATCGCCTCAATCGTGACGGATCGTGCGCTAGCCGGAGTGGCCGCCGCGGCGTTCTCCTCCATCAGTCTCGTTAGGAGGTCCTGGTCGAGCGATCCCCAGTTCACACCAATCCGCACTGGCTTGCCGTGATCGATCGCAACTTTGACGATCGTCTGGAAGTTCTCATCGCGGTGCTTGCTCCCAACGTTGCCCGGGTTGATTCGATACTTGGCAAGGAGTTCTGCTGCCTTCGGGTGCGCCGCGAGGAGCTTGTGGCCGTTGTAGTGGAAGTCGCCAACGATCGGCGTAGTAAGGCCATCGTCCGCCAGTCGCTGCACGATCTCGGGGATCGCTGCGGCGGCTGCGTCGTTGTTGACGGTAACGCGAACAATCTGACTTCCGGCGCGTGCAAGATGCGCTACCTGTGCTGCGGTGCCAGCTGCGTCAGCAGTGTCAGTGTTCGTCATTGACTGCACAACAATTGGGTGGGCTGAACCAACCAATACGCCACCAACGGAGACGCTTGGGGTTGAGCGGCGAATCGGACGCAGTTGATCTGGGCTATCTGCTGCGGGGCGAGCAACCACGTTGAGCTCGCGACTCATCGCTCCACTCCGAAGAGGTTGAGGATGTCGCCGAGTGAGATCCAAGCGAAGAGGGCAAGCATCAGCACGGCGCCTGCGGTAACGAGTTGTCGCTCAACGCGGCGACCACGAACCTCGCCGAGCAGGCGTCGGAGGAAGAGCGCAGCGACGCGGCCACCATCGAGTGGCGGAATCGGCAGCAGATTGAGCACGGCGAGGTTTGCTGAGAGAAGGGCGGCGATATGCAGGAGGCCTACGAATCCGAGCTGTCCCGCAGCCGCAGAGACGCCGACGGCAATCCCAATTGGGCCAGCGACACCGCTTGCACCGTCAGATGGACGGAACGGCGACGTGATGAACGTACCCAACGCACCAAGAATCGAGGTGCCGGCATCCCAGGTGCGCGTAACAGCAAGGCCAAGTGCATCGACGATTGGGCGTTGCAGTGGACCGGCGCCGTCAATCGATGCAATCTGCACGCCCATGTACCCCTGCCCTGCCGCCTCAGCGGCGGTGCGCAGTGTCATGGAGACCTCGCGCACCGGTTGACCAGGAGTCTCCACCGTCACGCGCACGGTTTCACCCGCCCGCCCTGGAAGGCTCTGCAACGGTGAATCAAAGCGGTCAAACGTCTCTCCCTCGAGGCCCAAGATGCGATCACCTGGTAGCAGTCCAGCGGCGGCGGCTGGAGAGCCCGCCTGCACGTCCTCGAGAAGGATGCTGGCACGCTCGGCAAGTGGTCCGGAGAGGACGAACATCAGCAGGA
>CAMAXG010000064.1 GCA_945862225.1 Thermoflexus hugenholtzii JAD2
AAAGCGGTCAAACGTCTCTCCCTCGAGGCCCAAGATGCGATCACCTGGTAGCAGTCCAGCGGCGGCGGCTGGAGAGCCCGCCTGCACGTCCTCGAGAAGGATGCTGGCACGCTCGGCAAGTGGTCCGGAGAGGACGAACATCAGCAGGAAGGCGACCACAACGTTCATGGCGACTCCAGCGACCATGACCAGGACCTTCGACGTCAGCGTGGCTCGCTCCCAGCCTGCAGGGTCGGTATCACCCTCTTCGCTGCCGGCCATGCGCACGAAGCCGCCGAGCGGAAGGGCGTTGATGGTGAGTTCGGTGCGTCGACCGCGGAGCAGCGTGAAGAGGCGCGGTGGAAATCCAATGCCGAACTCAGGAACGTCGATGCCGCGGAGTCGCGCAACGATGAGGTGGCCCAGCTCGTGCACCACGATGAGCGGGACCACGAGGAGCACAAATGTGAGCACTGGTCCAGCAATGCCGGTCAGAATCTCCATCAGTCGGCCCCACTCCAGCGCTCAGCAAATTGCGTCACCTCTTCATGCAGAGCGATCACCTCAGCGACGCTCGCTGGAGCCGGGCGTACGCCAAACTGCTCCACCGCATCGTGAAGGAGCTGAGGGATGCCGCCGAGCGGGAATTCGCCGGCCAGGAAGCGGGTGACGGCCACACCGTCGGCAGCGATGAGCGCACCCGGGGCGGCGCCACCAGCTCGACCTGCCTCCAAGGCGATGGCGAGCCCTGGGAAGCGCACAAGGTCAGGTGGGGAGAAGGTTAGCGATCCGTGCGCTGCGAGATCCACGTTCGGTATTCCTAAATCCATACGCACAGGATAGCCGAGGGCATAGCCGATCGGCCCGCGCATATCTGGACTTCCCATCTGCGCTTTCGTCGAACCATCAACGAACTCCACGAGGCCGTGCACGACGCTCTGGGGGTGCACCACGATCTTGACCTGCTCCATCGGCACGGAGAAGAGCCGGTGCGCCTCAATCGCCTCAAGGCCCTTGTTTACGAGGGTTGCTGAATCAATGGTGATCTTGGCCCCCATGCTCCAGGTTGGGTGCTTGAGTGCCGTTGCGGGAGTTGCAGCGGCAATCTCAGCGGCGGTTGACTCACGAAATGGCCCGCCGCTCGCCGTCAGCCAGAGTGACCGAACTCGATCGAGCGATTCGCCGACGAGGCACTGCCAGAGCGCTGAGTGCTCTGAGTCAACTGGGCGCAACCGCTCCAAAACATCAGTCCCCTTGCGCTCTGCAGCTGAACGGGCGGCGCGCATCACCACATCACCGCCGGCAACGATCGTCTCCTTGTTCGCAATCGCCACCGCAACGCCCGCCTCAAGCGCGGCAACGGTGGCGGAGAGTCCAACAACGCCAGTGGTAGCAATCAGCGCAATATCAGGCGCACAATCAAGAACCAGCTTTTGAAGGTCTTCAGCGCTGCCACCAATGAGGCTACGCGCTTTGGGATTGGATAACGCTAGAGCGTCGTGCTGTTCGCCACCACGACCTGAGGCAAGTGCGACAAGTTCAAACTCATCAGGGTGCTGTGCAATGACGTCAGCGGCTTGCAGGCCGATCGATCCGCTTGCACCAAGCAGCGCGACGCGGATTCGGCTCACCCTACCCTCGCAGGATGAGTGCGGCGATGAGCGTGACTGGCGCTGCGAGCAGCAAGCTATCAATCCGATCGAGAACGCCGCCATGGCCTGGGATGAGGTTTGATGCGCTCTCGGCTCCCGCAACACGCTTGAAGAGCGATTCAAGGAGGTCTCCCGCCTCAGCCGCAGTCGCGATGATCAAGCCCCAGACGAGGCCCCAGAGTGGGCGTACCTCTTCGGGGGTGCCAAGCGTGAAGAGTGGGCCGGCGATCAACGCACCAACCAAGCCGGCGACGAGAATGCCGCCGACAAAGCCCTCGAGGCTCTTGCGCGGCGAGAGGACCGGCGCCAACTTGCGCCGACCGATGGTGCGCCCAACGAGGTACGCAGCACTATCTGCTGTCCAGACGATCGCCAGGAGCCAAATGATCCAACGCGCTGGGGCACCTCGATCAAGCGGATCAAGTGAGGCCAGTAGTGGAAGCAGCGTGAGTGGGCTGAGCCAAATCACGGCCGCCATCGTTCCAAGAAGTAGTCGCAGCTCAGGCTCCAGCCTCTTCTCTGTCGCGCGTACTGCACGACGGATCACCGTGCCTACAAAGAGCAGCAACGTTGTAATCGTCAGCACCGCACCCAGAGCGGGCGAGATTGCGGCGAAGAGTGGGCTGATCAAGATGATGGTGATCCAGAACGCGGAGGCACCACCGAGCACCTTCGTGAGGATCCTTGCCGCCTCTCGTGCCGCGAGGGCGATGAGGAGAACGGTTACCGCGAGCGTGCCTACCGGCGGAAAGAGCGCGAGGGCAGCCACCGGGAGGATCAGCAGAGAGCCGATCGCTCGCTGCGTCAGTGCTCCACTACTCATCGCCCAAACCGCCGAATACGCTGGGTGTAGGTAGCGATCGCGGCGTCAAGGTCCGCAGCGCCGAAGTCTGGCCAGAGCGTCGCCGTTGTCACGATCTCTGCGTAGGCGCTCTGCCACAGCAGGAAGTTCGAGAGACGCTCCTCCCCGCCCGTGCGGATCACGAGGTCTGGATCGGGTGTGCCGGCCGTGTAGAGCGCGTTTGCAATCGTTCGCTCATCGATGCCTTCAGGGGCAAGACCGGCGGTGACAATTGTTCGAACCGCATCAACGATCTCAGTACGACTGCCGTAGTTGAAGGCCACACTTAGCTGGAGCTTTGTTCCGCCCGCCGTCTTTGCACACGCCGCGGTGATGCGCTCCTGCGCCTGCGCTGGCAGTTCGGCGAGTCGACCAAGGAAGCGCACGGCGACCCCTTGGCGCAGCAGTTCGGGGGTCTCGTCATCAATCACTTTGGCCAGCAGCGTGAAGAGCTGCGCGACCTCTTTGTCGCTGCGCGCCCAATTCTCGCGGCTGAATGCATAGACGGTTAGATGCGGGATGCCGATCTGTACAGCGTGCTTGAGGACGGTCCGCAACGCCTCTGTGCCGGCGATGTGGCCATCGAGCTCATCAAGGTTTCGCCCGCGTGCCCAACGACGATTGCCGTCCATGATGATGGCGACGTGGCTCGGACTGCCATCGGGCGGTGGGGCGCTATGCACCAGCGGCTGCGCGTCAGCAGGTCGCCGAAACTCGGCGTCGGTCACCCTTCGAGGACCTCGCGCTCCTTCGCAGCGGTCAACTTGTCGATCTCAGCAATCTTTCCATCAGTCAGCTTCTGGAGCGTGTCGAGCTGTCGGCGGGCATCATCCTCGCCAATCTCCTTGGCCTTCTCCGCCTTCTTCACCGTCTCTTGTTCGTCGCGTCGAACATTGCGGATTTCAACGCGAGCCTCTTCCGCCCGCTTCCCCATTTGCTTGACGAGGTCCTTGCGGCGCTCCTCTGTCATGGCAGGAACGCGGAGTCGAATGACGCCACCATCAACTGCGGGGGTCATGCCGAGCTGGGCGTTGTTCAGCGCCTTCTCGATCGCGGGAATCGCCGTCTTATCCCACGGCTGAATGACGAGCAGAGTGTTCTCTGGAACGCTGATACCGGCCATCTGGTTGAGTGGCGTGATCGCTCCGTAGTGCTCAACGGTGACGCGCTCAACGAGTGAGGCACTCGCGCGGCCGGTACGGAAGCCGCCGAGATCCTTACTGAAAGCGTCGACCGCCTTCGTCATGCGCTCACTTGCGGTGCCGCTCATCGCGTACCCCCTTTACTGATCAGGGTGCCGACCTTCTCGCCGCGCACCGCCTTCAGAATATTCTCATGGGCGTCGAGGTCAAAGACCACGATCGGTAGGTCATTCTCCATGCAGAGCGAGACGGCGGCGGCGTCAAGGACGCGCAGCCCGTCGACCAGCACCTGTCCGTAGGTGATTGCTGGATAGCGCTTCGCGTCGGGATGCTTTACTGGGTCCTTGTCGTAAACGCCGTCGACCTTCGTGGCCTTCAGAACCACCTCGGCGCCAATCTCTACGGCTCGCAGCGCCGCAGCCGTGTCGGTGGTGAAGTACGGGTTGCCTGTGCCAGCCACGAAGACCACCACGCGTCCCTTCTCAAGGTGTCGCACGGCACGTCGGCGGATGTATGGCTCGGCGACCTCATTCATGTCAATGGCCGTCATCACTCGCGTCGGCACGTCTGCGCGCTCGAGCGCGTCCTGGAGGGCGAGGCCGTTCATCGCCGTCGCGAGCATGCCGATGTAGTCAGCGGTCGCGCGGTCCATGCCGGTAGCGGTTGCCGCGGCCATGCCACGGAAGATGTTCCCGCCGCCGACCACGATGCCAACCTGCACACCGAGCGCAGTAACCGCCTTCACCTGCTCAGCGACGAACGCGACGACTTCAGGATCGACACCGTACTCAAGCTTCCCGAGGAGTGCCTCCCCGGAGAGCTTCAGCAGAATTCGCTGATAGCGTGTGGTTTCGGTCATGCCGCCTCCACCGCCCCAATCATGTGGGGCCTACAGCTCCTCGCCGAGTGCGTAGCGCACGAAGCGCCGTACTCGGATGTTCTCACCAATCGTGGCAATCGCGTTCGT
>CAMAXG010000065.1 GCA_945862225.1 Thermoflexus hugenholtzii JAD2
GCCGCCTTGGTTTCGGCCTCGGTGCGTGCTCCATACCCCTTCGACATGATCCCCCTCCACCGGGCAGTGCCCGAATCTTGTGCGTACGGCACAGATTTCACCCCCTGCAAGCCAGGGGAGAAGCCGTCGGAAGGAGAATACGGCCTTTCTGAACGGCCTGGGTGCGGTTTAGGGGGTGGCTAGATTGTGATCTTGCACAAGAACAGGGGGTTTTGCCCCTACTGCAGCGTCCAGCCCTTGCCCACCGAGGTACGGACGACCTTCTCTTTCTGCACCAGGCGACCGCTCGTATAGCCGAGGCGCTGCAGGGTCACGCTCCCTGTCGAGGAGACGCTCGAGAAGAAGAGGTCCAGGATCCCATCGCCGGTCCAGTCGCGGGCCATCAGCTTCGGCACGCTCCCTGAGGCGGTCGCCTTCCACACCTCGAGCGGGCTCCCCCAGGCGTACGTGCGAGCACCTACGGCGAAGGTGGTTGCGGGTACGTTGCTGCGCACCACGGCAGCCCATGGGGCGCGGATGCGCACCTCGGCACCCGCGGTGGCGGTGGTTAGGTCAATCGTGGGGTTCAGCGCGGCAAGGCCGGCCGCATCAACAGTCACGCCGATAGCGGCAGCACGCGCTGCAATGATCTCCCACGTGTCGCTCGCGCGGAGCCAATCAACTTCACCCGCAAGGATGCGCACTGGCGCATTGCGGTACATCACGCTCTTCGCTGAGTAGACACAGGTCGTATCGACAGGAACGTTCACCGTTTTGCCAACAACAAGCACTTTCGCCGGATAGGCGATCTTGGAGCTCTTCGGGTTCATGGAGCGCAAGCAGCCCTCGGTGCGCCCAACGCGCTTGGCAATCTGCGCGTAGGTCTCAGCCACACCTTTGACCTTGAGAACAGTTTCAAGTCGAACTGGGCCTGCATTGAGCGCAAGGAACCTTGCATAGGCGGCGGTGCCACTCTTGTAGCCGAGGCGCGCTGCAACTTTTGCGAGCGTGTTCTCACCAGCTCGAACCGTTGTGTACTCCACCGGTGCCGTCTCAGGCGTGAAGACGAGATCTGGGCTCACAACGGGAGGGGCCGCAATGTCAAGTACTTCGCTCATCGCAAGGCGGACGATGTGACCGATCCCCTTGAGATCTCGATAGCTCAAGTAGAGTTCAGAGCCCGTATCGCCCAACGCATCTGCGGCGGTCACACTCCAACCGCTGGCGATTGGCCAGAGCAACGCGCCTGGCGCACTCAAGGTGCCAAGTGACCAATGGGTGTTCGGCGTGAAGCTGATCGTTCCGGCCGCCTGTGACGCCATAAGGGCTCCATCCGTTGCGCGCCAGAGCACGGTGGCATCTGGTACACCATCACCTGTGACATCGCGCAGCACGGTTACTGCGTCGGTGCTGGTCGCTGTCTCAATCAGCTGCACTGGAGCGGCATCAGTCCTGACCTCAAAGAGGCGGAGTCGCGCCGCAGTCGCATCGGTCAGGTCGGGCGTCCGTTCAGTAATGAAGAACTCTTGAATGATGTCGGCCGAGGTGTCAGCAACATCCAGGCTGAGGCTCGCCGTGGCATCAAAGCCCGTGTAGGCGTTGAGGATCGTGACCGAAGTGCCGAGGACGCCGCTTGAGATTGGGGTCTTGATGAGGCTCGTTGCGCCGCTCGCCGCACGCCACAAGCTGAGCACGGAGAGGCCCCCGTCGCGCTCAGTTCGAGCGATGTCACGATCAAGGAGGGTGGCCCCAGCCAACGCTGGCACCGTGCCTGGAACGCGATTGCGGAGGCGCCCGTTCGCGCCCACGTACTTGTCAGCCGAGAGGAACTTGATAGAGCCATCTGCGCCGATCGCGGTGAAGTCACCCTTCCCGTCGCCGGTCACGTCGATGCCAGGCGAGATGATGCGGTTTGGCTCGACCCAGTTGATGGTGTACTTGTAGGCACGAGAGCCAGAAACGCTGTACGAGGTCTCACTCGTAGCTGTGCCGTCAAGCGTGTACCACACGTTTCGGATTAACTCTTCAACCGAGAGGTCTTTCTCTTTCGCGCAACTATCAGCGTTCATTACAAAGATTGAAACCCCACGCCAGTGGCCTGGCTGAGTGGCATGCCGAAGCGGGATATTACGTTGGCCGGGGCGCGGTGGCTCAAGACAGCCAGTGAATGAGCCACCACCACCATTCCAGCTGCCGTAGAAGCCCGGGTTGGCGAAGTACCACTTCCCATCGTCCTTCAGTCGCTGCACGGTGGTGCCCCATGTTGCGTCGACCGCGGCGTTGTACCGCGCGTTGCTTCGGCTACCAGAGGTCCAGCCTGGATCGTAGATGCCGCCGGTGCGATAGATCTGATTGATGGACGGCTCGTCGGTCACGTCAAAGCACGATCGTGGGGTGTCGGCGGTGACCGGAATGATCCCGCCACTCTCGTTATAAACAGCGATAGGTGCCGTGAAGTGCCCCTTGGCATAGTCGCGCACAAGTCCGCCGATGCCATCATTGAGTAAATCGGCGCCATAACGAATGCGCAATGGGATCCGAGTCTTGAAGTTTTCATCGGCTCGCTGTTTATTAGTCCATGCCACCCAAACACCGTTGCTGTTAGTTGCTCCAGCTCGACCTTTGGTGCCATTGACTGTGCCATCATCGGCCAGATCATCTCTTAGCCATTTTTCAAACGTTGCACTTCTTAGCGGGGTCGAATAAAACCAATCTCGACCCTTCATGGTCCAGGACCAGGCGTTCTGCTTAATGGCAATCGCGCCGACACCGAGGAGGGCGTCGCTGTAGGGGGTGTACGGGCTTCGGAAGTACTCCGAATAGAACTCGGCCACATGGGTGCGGTAGACGTAGAGCTTGAAGGGGATCTCCTCGACGACGCCGGAGTTGGTGCGAAGCACTCGGATGGTGTCAGGGGGTGAAATCTGGCTCCTCCAGTCGGTGCAAGCATTAAAGGTGGCGGCGGCCGCAGGGGTCGGGTTAGCACCCGCCACACCCACCACGCCTGAGAAGCAGAGGAGGGCGGCCCCTGCGAGCGCGATGGCGCGGCGGAGCGTCATTCGAGATGCCGCTCTGCGTTTCATGTGCTGATTCTACCGCCTATGCGAGATCGGATCTTGTGAACCCTGAAAGGATCAGATCTACTCGCTGAGGCTCCCATCAAAGCCACCCTCGGCATCAAGGATGCGCAGCGCGAGCGAGAGGGCGAGACGAAGATCGGGCTCGCGGAGATCCCACCCAGTTACCTCCTCAATGCGCTTGAGGCGATAAGCGGTGGTGTTGCGATGGACGCCCAGTGAGCTGCTCGCTTCAGAGGAGCCTGGAGCGTCGAGGATGGCGCGCACCGTTTCGATGCGCTGTCGCCGGGCCGCTGCGGTGCCCACAAGGAGTGGCCCAAGCAACGCAAGTGCGAGTCGGCGACCTTCGGGGATGGTCATGACCGAGCCGAGCAGCTGATGCGCAGGGAGGAGCTCGGCGCGCACCACCTGCTCGCCGCCACTGCCGGCGCGACCGCCGATGCGGCGCTCCAGGGACTCGAGGGCGGCGCGTGCCTCCGCCTCGGCGGCGGGTCGCGCTGACGCGTCGGTGAATGGTCGCGACACGGCAACGGGTCGCCCCAGCCGCTTTGCCACCTTGCGTGCAGATTCGGCGGCGCCAGGGTCGCTTGCGTCAGCGACGGCGACGATGCGCACCTCAAGGCTCTCGTTACTCCCGCGCAACATGAAGCGTCGCGGGCTCGCTAGTAGGCGCAACTCGCGACGCAGCGCTGGCACGTCGGCCTCATGCGGCCGCGGCTGGCGTGCTGCAATAGCGACCCAGGGAGGACCCTCGGCTGGGAGGGTGCGCGCCTCTCCGCGGCCCGCGTTGGCGGGAAGCTCGGCGGCAACGCGTACGATTTCAAGTGCGAGGAGTGGTGCGACGCGCTCGCAGGCGATGCGCTCACGCTCGCCGACTGGCTCATCGCCGAGCAGGATGATGGAGCCTGGTCGCTCCGAACCCTCATCACCGAGCGGTGACTCTTCGACGCCCTCTTCAAGCTCTCGCTCACCCTCTGGCGCGCCGGGTACGGCGGGGAGTGGAATGCGCTGCCCGGTTGGTCGACTCTTCGAGAGGTAGTGCGAGACCGCCTTCGCCGCTGCAGCGCTCGATGGGAGGCCGGCTGGCGCAACCACAGCGAGCGAGACGCCGCCGCGCGCTTCGAGCGCCACGGCACGACCGATGAATGCGGCCAACGCGCCAATGATTGCTTCAAGTCCTTGGCCGTCTAGTGCAAGCGCTGCGATCTGCCGTTCGAGCCCAACCGCCTGTCGCTCTAGTTCGGCGCGACGATTTACGACCGCACCAATCAGGCTGCGCTCGAGCTGCGCCGAATCCATACCGTGTACCGCGAGACATGGGAGTCCGTTCTGCTCAGCGGCTTGGGCAAGCTCGGTTCGCGCCTTCGCTTCGGCCCCACTCGGCTGCTCGTCGCCAAGGAGCAAGATGCCAGTGCTGCCATGCTCTGCAAGGTACTCCACGAGGTCGG
>CAMAXG010000066.1 GCA_945862225.1 Thermoflexus hugenholtzii JAD2
TTGCGCGCCTCGATCGGCTCCATCTTGGTGAGGAACCCTAGGTCGTACGAACCACTCTGCTCGCGTGTGGCGCGGAGTGCCGCCTTGATGCGCGGCGCCTTCTGCGCGGCAAGCCCACCACTCTTGATCACGGCGGCAAGAGAGCGCACGGGCGCCGCCTCAACCGCGGCCCAATCTGGGTAGCGCTCGCGCAGCGCCGTGAAGGCCCGCTCGGCATTCGTATCGCTCGTGTTCTGGCTCAGGATCGTGGTGACGAGCTCACTAATCGGGTCCATTCTAGGTTTCCAGGGCGGGGTGCCGTAGAGGGTGGCGAGACCCGATAGGGCGTCCTCGACCACACCAGGGCGACGCTTCTTCAACAACTTTGCCCACGCCTGGGCCGGGCTGATTCGTGCGGCAACTGACCGTTTTCGTGCGGGAGGCATGCCTCCATCGTAGCCCCCAAACCACTCCACAAATCGGCGCGTCACACGCGCCAAACCAGCCATAAACCCCCGTTAACCCTCATCCTGTCTCCTGACCGAAGCGACGGCGTGCCCGCGCCGCGCACTCGGCATAGGGGGAGGAAGAACATGGCTACACGGAACGCCGCACGCGGCGTAAAGATCACCGTCCCGGCGACATGGATCGCTTCGTGGACGCTCTACGACCTGGCCAACACGATCTGGTCGTACGGAATCTTCTCGTATGGAATTGGCCTATATCTGAACCGTCAACTCGGTGATGCCGATGGCGGTCTGTGGCTCCAGGTGTCAATCGCCATCTCAGTAGGGTTCAACGCACTGATCTCTCCTGCGATCGGCGCTATTTCTGATCGGGCTGGCAAGCGATTGCCGTACCTCCTCTTCTTCACGCTTATGGCAGTTATCCCGACGTTCTTTGTGACCCACGCCCCAGTACTCCTTGGGGTTGCTCTGTTTTGTCTTGCTAACTTTGGATACCAAGCTGCACTCGTCTACTACGACGCAACCATTCGAGTAGTCAGTACGCCTGAAAATCGCGGCTGGGTTTCAGGGCTGGGCAATGGCCTTGGATACCTAGGTACGATCTTGATCGGCGTCATCATCTTGGTGATGTCAGGCTCCCTACCTGACGCTCCAAGTGACGCTGAGTTTTATGCCTTCATTAGAAATGTCTTCATTCTTGCGCCTGCACTGTTTGCGATCTTGGCAATCCCGATGTTCCTTGTGATCAAAGAGGTCCCAGAGCCAGCTGGTCGATCAACAAAGAAGAACTCACTCCTAGCAACTCTGGATACGATTAAGGAGCTGAAGAAGGTTCCTGGACTTCGTCGATTTCTGATCGCAAGATTCTTTTATACAGATGCGCAAAACACCGTTATCTCAATCATGACGGTCTTTGCCACATCAGCCGTTGGGTTTAGCCTCGGAATGGCAAACATCGTCCTTGTTGCGCTTGCCAGCACGGCTGTCGTTGGCGGCATTTACTGGGGACGACGAACGGATAGCCATGGACCAAAGGCCTCGCTGAATAAGGTCTTGGCCCTCTGGTCTATCGCGTTGGTTTTGGGTTCCATCTCCCTCTTCTTCAAGGGGGAGGCAATCGCTGGATTCACCCAGGGACAGGTGATGTTCGTCATCGCCGGAGTGATCCTCGGCTTCGGGTTTGGAGGGCTCTCAGGTGCTGATCGCATCATCATGTTCCGCCTCTCACCACCAAAGCAGCTCGGGGAGTTCTACGGGCTTTATGGCCTCGTCGGGAAGGGATCCCAGGTTATTGGCAGTTTGATCTACGGCGCGACGTTGTTCTTTCTGTTTGAGCCGCTACAGGAAAAAGCCTACGCCGTCGGCTTACTAACCCTGCTTGCGACGATGCTCGTGGGTTGGTACTTGCTCAGGGGAGTCCCAGAGCAGCGCGAAGGCTGATCTAACGACACGCTCGGAGCGCTGCGTTAGCGAATGCGCGCAGCGCTCCAGCGAGTCAGCGCCGGGCCCCAGGCCCGCTCGCCGTCGCCTTTACTTATTGCATCGAGTTCAACCAAGCCATTGATTGCGTCGGCGATCTCCGTGCTGCTCCACTTTCGTGCCGCCTCGGCAAGCTTGCCAGCGGGGAACTCGTGCATGCCAATCGTGCGCGCCGCTGTCGCTACTGACGCACCCTCAACAACGGTCGCGCCGTGAATCTGCGCGAGGTCGCGCATCTTGCGATGCAGCGTCGCCACGACCATCGGCCCTGGCTCGCTGACCGCGCGAAGTAGGTGCTTTGAGACCAACGTGCCACTTCTCGACACGATCGCGTCGGCAAAGGCGAAGAGTGAGCCAACGCCGCGATCGGCAACGAGCGCATCAACGGCACGCAACGAGATCGGCCCGGTCGGAATTGCGAGCATCAATTTCTCGAGCTCTACGACCGCAGTCATACGAATGCCGCTGCGATCAAGATCAGGTTCGCGCACCTCGGCACCGAGTCGCTCGGCGATCGACTTCGCCGCATCACCAGCAATCTCGCGACCGGCGCTCTTCGCGCGCGCGAGCAACCACGACGCCAACTCACCGGGCCAAGGGGAGATGCATTGGACGATGCTGCCGCCGCGGTCCTGTACCAGCAGGCCAAGTTCTCCAGGGCCGTCAGGACGCATGCCTTTGAGGTTTGGGCGGCGCGCGCGCTGATCAACTAGAACAACGCCGTTCCCGGGGGCCATGTTGGCGAGGGTGTCGGTGAGGTTGGCGCGCAGGTCTTTGGTGCGCCCGAGGCGTCCGGCACCAGCCACGACCATCAGCGATCCACCTCCGAAGAGGCCGCCCGTGCCGAGCCGGCGACGCAGCTCACCGGGCACCTCGGCCCCGTCGCCAGAGCCCCGCCCTTCAGCCTTGAGGCGCACCTTCTCGGGGAGCCCGCCCCCCATGGCGTCCTCGGCGGCCATGCGGGCGCCCAGCGCCGCCACCGCCTCTTCGATGAGGAGGAGGTCGTCGCCCCAGGCTAGAAGGATCGGTGCCGTTCCCATGGGCGGATCCTAGCGCGTGGGATGGGGCAGCCTGAGACTTCGTCCGCCACGCCGACCGATGCGAGACGGGTTGGCCAAACCGCATCGGCGGCAGGTGCACTTGGAGCGCGATGACCAACCGCGGAGCGCGCAGGGGCAAGGCGTTCGCCGGCCTTGCTCCGGATCACGATGCGATCTGGCTGTTGCAGTGGCACGGTGACAGTCACGGTGCCGTTGAGGTCGGTTCGCTCAACTGCCGCGCCACGCTCCCCGAGGCGTTGAAGGGTTTCTGGGGCGGGGTGGCCATACGTGTTTTTCACCCCAACTGAGACAACAGAGACCCGCGGATCAAGCACGTTTAGCAGCGCTCTGCTTGATGCCCCCTTGCTGCCGTGGTGTGGCGCCTTTAGAAAGTCGACAGGGGCGCTGATGTTGCGGACAATACGCGTGTCAATGTCGCTTTCAATATCGCCCGTGAACAGCGCGCTAAATCCGGGTATGTCAAGGTGCAAGACAATCGATCGATCGTTGAGTGCACGACCATCGTTCCCAGGTGGCAACGACAGGTAGGACTTATCCGGCCACAAAACACTCAATCGCGCAGCTCCAAGTTGGAATTTGTCACCAGTAAAAACCTGGCGATAGGAGATGCGGCTGCTCGCCAAGATTTCCTTCCAGCTGGATGCCGCTGGCCCCCCACCACGGTCCTCGGATCCAACGACTGAGGCGATGCGATATCGGTCAAGTAGTTTTGGCAGCCCCGCCAGGTGATCTTCGTGGGGGTGGCTAGCGACAAGTAGATCAATGCGGCGATCCCACGCGGGAATGATTCGATCTAGCTCCGTACTCAGGCGTGCCGGATCAGGCCCACCATCAATCAACATGCGCCGACCAGAAACTTCAACCAGGATCGCGTCACCCTGACCAACGTCAAGCGTTGTAATGCGCAGTGAGCCCCGCGGCGCGGCGCCGCCAAGTGAGGTGAGCGCACTTACCGCGATCAACACCGCAATGCCAAACGCCAGGCGCTCGCTCATAGGGCTTAGGGAGTCTGCCTCTTCATCAACGCGCGTCATCGTGTTCTGTGGCTCATCGCGCAACAGGAGCCAGATGCCGACTGCGCCGATGGCCAGCCCAACACTGAGCGTCGCAGCGCGTGGCACCTCAATGCCACCAGCGGGTAGCTGCGCGCCGACCTGGGCGATCCATGCGGCAGCACTAAAGAGTGCCGCTGCTGGTAGGGCCAGTAGGCTCGGCAAGATGGCCAGTTGAGGCGGAACCATGCGCACCAGCTCACCGGCAATCGTGGCGAGGATTGCCGCTGCGGTGGCAGGAGCAATCAGTGGAGCGATCAGGAGCGTCAGGGGAATTGACCAAACCGCGACTCGCCCAAAGAGGGCGATCACGAGCCCAAGCGTCGCAGCCTGCGCGGCGAGACTCACGGCAACATCACTGCCGATAAAAGACCAACCTGAGCGGAGTTGCTTTGGGAGCCTCTCGCCAAACGCGGT
>CAMAXG010000067.1 GCA_945862225.1 Thermoflexus hugenholtzii JAD2
CTGTTAGCCACGTGCAGCTCCGCTCGCCGTCGCGGAAGCAAGGATGCCCGCCATCTCCGCCGCATCACGCGCAACCCAGGTTGGACGCTGCGCCTCGGGTAGGTCGCTGATCTGCACCGCACCAACGCCCGCGCCAACGCCCGTCATCAAGAGAATGGAGCGACACCCGGCTGCGTTTGCCGCAGCGATGTCGGTCGCGGGAGAGTCGCCGATCATGATCGCGTCGCGAATGTCGCTCCCGTTGAGGACCGCCGCTTGCAGCAGCAGGTCGGGAGCAGGCTTGCCAATTGCCGTAGCGTGCACGCCGGTCGCCGCCTCGAGCGCCGCCACCGCTGCACCAGTCCCTGGCACGAGGCGACCTGGATCGGGGTAGTTGGCGTCGCGATTCGGCACGATCAGTGGAGCACCAGCGCGCACCGCGTCGGTAGCAACGGCGAGGTCGTGCCAATCGGACTCACGATCAAGCCCGACCGTCACCGCGTCCACTCCCCACACCGCGAGCGACTCTGGTCCGTCGAATTCGGCGGTGCGGCAGGCGTCGAGCCCAGCGTCGCGCAGCTCGGCGGCGAGCCCCTCTGCCCCGTAGACCAAGATGTGGCGATAGCCCGCATCAACAAAGTGCTGCGCGACGGCCGAGGCGGCGGTGATGATGCCGTGCGTTGAGAGGGGCGCACCACACGCTTCGAGGCGTGAGCGATACTCAACGCGGCGCAGGAAGCTGTTGTTGGTGACATAGATCACGCGGTCGCCGCCGGCCACGCGCTCGGTAAGGAGCGGGCCGACGCCAGGGACCGGCTCACTGCCGCGGTAGACAACCCCGTCAAGATCAACACAAAGGAGCATGAGGCGATGGTAGATCAGGAGCGCGTCACCCTACGCAACGCGAAGCGCCTGTTGGTAGACGGCAACAACCTCGTTGGTGGCCGGGATGAGGGGCGCCTCAACAACCTCGAGGCGACGTTGCGGCGAACCATTACCCCAGGGGTCGCGATCGAGGTCTTCCGTGATGGGGGTGCCCGATCCGCCGATGACAAGATCGTGGAGGCGATTGGCGCGCCAGATCCTGGCTCAGCCGACCGCATCGTTGTCATTACCGATGACCGCGGCTTAGCCGCACGGTGCACGGCCCTCGGCACCTCCGTCGTCAGCGCCCGCTACTTTCGCGACGCCATCGGCGGCCCGCCGCGTGCCCCCTTTGCCGGAACGGGCGCACGCCCCCCAAGCATCGGCGGATCCGGCCCACGACGCGCAGCGCCAGGTAAAGATGAGGGCGACGCCGAACGACGTTGGCGTCCAGGGCGTGGGGCGACGCAGAAACGCGGCCCTTCAACGCGTCCGCCGCGCCCCCGCTAGGATCAAACCATGAGTGAAATTGCCGCAGCGATTGCCGGGTTCTTCGCCTGGCTGAGCACGATCGTGCCAGCCTTTGTCACCCCCGACTGGGCGGCGCTGATCGGCCTCCTCCCCCTCCTTATCGCCCCCCTCGTCCTGCTCTGGCTCCTCTCCACGGGTGGCATCTGGGCGCTGGTCGGCATCACCAAGCGTGGTCCGCAGCTCAAGATCGGCGCACCACTCCCCACCCCCGCTCCGCTCGGTGCCGATGGACGACCGCACTTCCCCGCCGGGCGCCCGTACGCCGCCAGTGAGGCGGCCATCTATCCGAATGGCAGCACCCGCTCGCTCCGTGGCGAGCCGCTCTTGATCGCCTGCCCGAGTTGCCTCGCAGTTCGAGTGGCGGAGCGCAGCACCTGCGACGCCTGCGGCCTCGAGCTACGCGCCCGAACGCTGATCGCCGTAGAGCGCCCCGCTGGACCGCCTCCTGGCGGCGCGGCTCGCGCCTAAGTGGCGACGCTCTCCTTCTATCTCGTCGTCGTTGGAGCCATTGCACTCGTCGGCGCCTTCGCCCTCTATGTCGTACATCTTGTTCTCGTAGCTCAAGGCGACCGCGCCGTTACGCCACGACTCGCAAGTGCCGCAGCATCAATGCGCGGCAACCTCGCTGAGCAACTCGATGGCGGCGCGCCGACGGCCGCCGAATCGTCAAGCACGATCAGTTCGATCGCAGCGGCACTCGCCGTCATCGCAACCGGATCACTGGGCGTTGCGCTCATCACACGCGCCATCGTTGTGGGGCGCGGGCCGTGGGGGAATCTCTACGAGTTCACGATTTCGTTTGCCTTCGGTATCTGCGCTGCAGCGATCGTCTTCGATCGCAAGCGGCGTCTACCAGCGCTCAGCACCATCGCCTACGGTGTGGCGCTCGCTCTACTCGCGTACGCGACCACGTTGCCGAATGCGGTAGTTGATTTGGTGCCAGCACTCCAGCATCCGTTTCTTCTCACCATTCATGTTGGTATGGCGATGCTCAGCTACGGCATTTTTGCCTTCGCCTTCGCGGCAGGTGTTGCCTACTTACTCCAAGGCGATACCGATCGATACAGTTGGCTGCCACCGGCAAAGCGCCTCGACCTGGTTGCATTCCGCGCCGTCACTGTTGCCTTCCCTCTCTTTGCCGGAATGCTCATCCTTGGGTCGATCTGGGCCTCCATCGCCTGGAGTCGCTTCTGGGGGTGGGATCCAAAGGAGACGTCGGCCCTCGCCACCTGGCTGATCTACGCCGTCTACCTCCACGCCCGCAGCCAGCGCGGCTGGCAGGGTCGACCCGCCGCCCTCCTCTTGGTGATCGGCTTTGTGGCGGTCCTGCTGACCTACTCCGGGAACCTCTGGTTCACCGGCCTCCACACCTACTCGGGGCTGTAACAAAGCCCCCTCCCCGACCCACTCACCTCTTCTGGGCGTGGGCCGTGCGTGTTCCGTGCGGCAGATTTTGTAACAAAGGCCAAATGCACCTAGGCCACAACATGTGCGGTAACACTCGCCTGTAACACCACCATATGTTGTGGTTGGGGGGTTGACGACACACCACAGGGGACATAGGATTCGTCTCCCGCTGCTACACGGCAGGGGCTCTGTGCGCCCAATCGTTGGTTGGGAACAGAGATGGTGGGCCTCACATTTCGAGGCAGAAGAGGGAGAGCAACATGGCCGGCTTGGTGGACGCTGCGAAGGCAGCAACAAAGGCAACGATCGAGAAGTTAACGGCGCAGCCGTTGCCACCGTTGAGCTTTGATGGCAAGGGCACAAAGGGCCTTGCCTGGGATCGACGTTGGACCACCGCTGGTACGCACCCATACGACGAAATTCAGTGGGAGACCCGCACCGCATCCATCGGCAACGAGAGCGGTAAGAGCGTCTTCGAGCAGAAGGACGTTGAGGTGCCCGCCTCATGGTCACAGCTCGCCACCAACGTTGTTGTCTCTAAGTACTTCCGTGGACATGTTGGTAGCCCAGAGCGCGAGACGAGCGTTCGCCAGCTGATCGGTCGTGTAGCCGGTCAGATTGATGCGTGGGCTGAGCAGCAGCACTACTTCAAGTCCGATGAGGACCGTGGCGCCTTCATTGCCGAGCTAACCCACCTGCTCGTCAACCAGAAGATGGCCTTCAACTCACCAGTCTGGTTCAACGTTGGCGTTGAGAAGCGCCCACAGTGCTCGGCCTGCTTCATCAATGGTGTGCAGGATTCGATGTCTTCAATCATGGACCTCGCGAAGACCGAGGCGATGCTCTTCAAGTTCGGTTCGGGTGCAGGTTCCAACCTCTCCCCAATCCGCAGCGCCAAAGAGAAGATGAGCGGTGGCGGCACCGCCTCTGGCCCGGTCTCATTCATGAAGGGCTTTGACGCCTTCGCTGGTGTCGTGAAGTCCGGTGGCAAGACGCGCCGCGCCGCGAAGATGGTGATCCTCGATGTGCAGCACCCTGACATCGAGCAGTTCATCGACTCGAAGGTGAGCGAAGAGAAGAAGGCATGGGCACTCATTGAGGCCGGCTACGACGCCAGCTTCACCGGTGAGGCCTATGGCTCGATCTTCTTCCAGAATGGAAACCACTCAGTGCGCGTCACCGACGAGTTCATGCAGGCAGTCGAGAACGATGGCACGTGGCAGACACGCGCCGTTGTTGGCGGCGAGCCGGTAGAGACGCTCAAGGCACGCGAAGTCTTCCGCAAGATGGCGGAGGCTGCGTGGGTCTGCGGCGACCCTGGCATTCAGTACGACACGGCGATCAATGACTGGCACACGTCGTCGAACACGGACCGCATCTATGCGTCGAACCCGTGCTCGGAGTACATGTTCCTCAACGACACCGCCTGCAACCTGGCCTCACTGAACCTCATGAAGTTCGTGCGCCCAGA
>CAMAXG010000068.1 GCA_945862225.1 Thermoflexus hugenholtzii JAD2
GGATCAGGAGGGTGTGCGCACCGGCATCACAACGTGCAGGTAGTCGCGACCGTCAAGCGGGCGAAGCAACCCGGGTGCGACAGGGCCAGTGAGCTCGAGTGAGAATTGATCTGCCTCGACGCGCGAGAGCACATCGACGAGGTACTTCGCGTTGAATGCGATCGTTGTTCCCTCGCCCTCGACCTTCGCCTCAATGTGCGCGGCGTGGTCGCCCACGTCTGCAGCCGCAGTGATGTCGATAGCACCACCCCCGGTGGTGGAAATTGCAAAGCGCACGATGTGTGCAGATGCGTCAGCAACAACCTGCGCGAGCTTTACTGCGGAGAGGAAGCTGTCGCGATCGAGTGTCACCTTTGTGGTGTGGCTTGTTGGCACCACCTGCTGGAAGTTCGGGAACTGTCCTTCAATCAGCCGGCTCACCAACATGGTGTCGCCGAGCTTGAACTGCAGCTGGTTCTTTGTTGGGGTGAAGGTGATCTCAACAAGATCCTCTACGTCGGAGAGAAGGCGGAGCAGTTCGGCGTATGACCGAGCTGGCACGATCAGGCTTGTCTCTGGTGCCGCCTCGGCGAGCGGTGCGCCTGCAACAGCGATGCGGTAGTTGTCGGCGGCAGCGAATGTTGCCTTCTCGCCGGTGAACTTTGTGAGCACGCCTGTGAGGATCGGCCGCGCTTCATCGCCTGCGGCGGCGAACACGGTCGACTCAAGTGCGGCCTTCAGCGCTTTCTGCGTGATGCGGGCGGTAGGTCGCTCACCGGCGGCCCCAACTGGCGGGTAATCATCAGCGGGTGTGGCGCGAAGGTGTGACGCGTTTCGTCCGCACTTGATCTGCGCGCGGCCGTCAGCAAGGAGTGAGAAGTCGATCTTCTCGTTAGGGAGGCCGTTCACCACATCGGCGAGCAGCCGGGCAGGGATTGTGGTGGAGCCCTTCTCTTCAACCTTCGCTGGAACCCAGTGGGTGATTGCGATATCAAGGTTGGTGGCGACAAGACGAAGCCCGCCATCCTCGGTGCCGAGGTAGACGTTCGACAGGATCGGTAGGGTGTTGCGGGTCGCCACAGCATGGCCAACGATGGCGAGGCCGCGAGCGAGGTTGTCCTGGATTGCTGAGAGCTTCATCTGTTCCTCCACATATAGGTTCCCCCTCTAGGGTAATAGTGTCTTAGTTGTTTTATCTCGCCGTCACCGTATTCGTACTGTGGGTAGCGTGGAGAGCCGTGCTCACCTTCGCACAAACCGGCCGTGGGAAGGGCCCCTTCCCACGTGGAGAACCCAGGCCCGCCCCGCCGAGACACCCTCACCGCTGGGGAGACCTTGCGGAGAACCCTGGCTAGTTACCCACACCCCTCTTCACAACCACGACTGAAAACCCCCACAAAACCACACCCTTAAAGATGTTATCCACGGGATTTCCACACCCGGCGGAGGGCTATGGGCGGGCGGCAACCCCTTGGCCAAGGCGAAGAAGGGCTTCGCGCAGCAAGGCAACCTCTCGGCGCAACTCACTGTCGTAGCTCATCTCTCGCTCGATCTTGGTGCAGGCATGAATGATCGTGGAGTGGTCGCGCCCGCCCAGGGCGGCCCCGATGCGAACGAGCGAGGCATCGGTCTCTTCGCGGGAGAGGTATGCCGCGATCTGCCGCGGGGTCACGATCTCCCGGTCGCGCTTTGGGCCACGGAGCTGCTCAACCGTCAAGCTGAAGTGCTCCGCAACGGTCGCGACAACCTGCTCCGGCTCAAGGATGCGCTTCGGGTTTGGATAGACAGCCTCGTTCAGCACGCGCGCCGCGAGTTCCATCGTGACCGGCATACCACTGAGGCGACCGACAGCGACAAGCCGCGTCAGTGCGCCTTCAAGCTCGCGCACGTTGCTCTGCACGCGTCGGGCTACCTGCTCAACGACATCGTTTGCAACGATGACGCCGCTCTCTTCAGCTTTCGCGCGCAGGATTGCAATACGCGTCTCAAGATCTGGTGACGAGATGTCGGCGATGAGGCCCCACTCGAATCGCGAGCGAAGGCGCTCCTCAAGCAACGAGATCTCTTTCGGTGTGCGATCCGACGTCAACACAATCTGCTTCCCGGCGGAGTGCAGCGCGTTGAACGTGTGGAAGAACTCCTCCTGCGTGCGCTCCTTATCAGCGAGGAACTGAATGTCGTCAATGAGGAGCACGTCGATCTTGCGGAAACGTGAACGGAATGCCTCAGCGCCGCTCTGCTGAATGCTCGTAATGAACTCGTTCGTGAACGCCTCACCGGTGATGTAGAGCACCTGGCGCTTCGGTGAGCGCTCGGCAACCGCATTACCAATGGCGTGCAACAGATGAGTCTTACCAAGGCCGGTGCCGCCATACAAGAAGAGCGGGTTGTATGCGCCACCAGGTCGCTCGGAAACAGAGAGCGATGCAGCATGCGCGAGACGATTCGCTGCACCAACGACGTAGGTCGCGAATGTGTAGCGAGCGTTCAGGTTTGTTGCGCGCGTTGGCGCATCGCGATCAACGATGCGTACGCTCTCTTGTGGCGCGGCGGCGCGCGGCGCTGCGTCGGTTGCAACAACACCCTTCCCCTTCGCGGCGAGTGCGCCGTGTGCATCAAGCTCCGCGTCACTCACTACCTCTACGGAAAGCGTCACGCTGTAGCCAACAACCTTCGCCAACGTTTGCGCGATTAGGGAGCGGTAGCGCTCATCAACCCAATCTTTTGCGAAACCAGATGGAACACCGAGAACAAAGGTGGCAGTCGACTCGTCAACACGAAGGAGTGCGGTGCGACGGAACCAGGTCTCAAAGGTGGCCTGCGAAAGGCTGATCTCCAGCTCTCCGAGGACTGCGCGCCAGACCTGTCGTCGATCCATTCCGCAGCGCCCCCCTTTTGTTCCGTTGGTGTGCGCCACCAACACTGCGGCAGAAGGGCGGGGTCGCCGAGGAGTCGGCGGTACCACCCTGGTGCATGATTTAAGTCTGTGCTGGCCGGCTTACGCCAACCCCTCCCACAGCCCCGGAAAAGAGACCAACCGACGGTGTGATGTCGCTCGGGCCCTTTGTGGGGAGGCGGAGAATAGCACCCGCGGCGCTTCCTGCAAGCCCAGCCTCACCCCAATTTTGGATACCCCCCAGGGGTATCTGGGGAAAAACCCGTTACAGGGGCGGCAATTGACACCGCCGCCTGCGAGGAACGATACTTCCCCTCTCAGAACCGCCCTCTTCGCGGCCTGAGTGAAAACCAGGAAGAACCCCTCGGGGGCCACCGCCGACGAAGGCAACCGTGGCACTTGAGACCACCGGATCGGAGCGATACCAATGAAGCGAACGTATCAGCCGAAGAAGCGCCAGCGGTTCCGCGAGCACGGATTCCGTAAGCGCATGTCGACGACGTCCGGCCGCCGGGTTCTTGCCCGACGCCGCGCACGCGGTCGCAAGCGCCTCACCGTCTGATCAAGGCGGCGCGTACGCGCCCCAGGAGCATCGACATGTTGCGCACACCCTCTGACTTCGCCGCGCTAAGCGCCGCACCCGGCGTTACCACGCCGCTGCTCGGCGTTCGTCATCGCACCGTTGCGGCCACCGAGTCCACACCGTCGCTTCGTCTCGGCATTGCAACGAGCCGTAAGGTCGGGAACGCTGTGGTGCGCAACCGCATTCGCCGTCGATTGAAGAGCATTGCGCGCGAGCTTGCACCGCAGGTTCGCCCAGGCGCTGAGATCTTGATCGGCGTCCGCACTGCAGCGAGCACCGCGACCAGTGCAGAGTTGCGCGCCGCGCTCACCGACTGCCTACGTCGCGCCCGACTTGTTGAGGTCTCAGCGTGAACGCGCTGCGACGCATCGTTGGTCTTCCAGCGTACGCCGGGACACTTCTGATTAAGGCATACCGCGTGGTGTTCTTTTGGCTCCCGTCGAGCTGCCGCTTCGAGCCGAGCTGCTCGCGTTACACAGAGGAGGCGATTGTGAAGTACGGACTACTCAAGGGTTCATGGATGGGAGCCAAGCGCATCGCGCG
>CAMAXG010000069.1 GCA_945862225.1 Thermoflexus hugenholtzii JAD2
GTCGAAGGCGCGATACTCCGCGCTCCCCTTCAGGGCGAGGTACTTCGAGATCGCGGCGGTCAGGCTCGTCTTGCCGTGGTCGATGTGCCCGATCGTTCCGATATTGACGTGCGGCTTGGACCGCTCGAACTTTGCCTTTGCCATCTCGAACTCCTCCTTCTTTCTTTCTTACGCTTCTACGAACAACCGCGCGCCGACTACGCCTGCGCCGCAGTTTTGGACTTCGCCACCAGTTCCTGCGCGATATGCGATGGAACTTCGGCGTAGTGGGAGAGCTCCATCGAGAAGGCCGCTCGGCCCTGGGTCATCGATCGGAGGTCAGTAGCGTACCCGAACATGGTCGCGAGCGGGACATTCGCCTTAACGACCTGAGTCGTGCCGCGATTCTCCATGCCCAGCACCTGTCCGCGTCGGCTGTTCAGGTCGCCCATCACGTCGCCGAGGAACTGCTCTGGCATCGTGACTTCAACAACCATCACCGGCTCAAGCACGGCTGGATCCGCCTTCGGGAAGGCGTCCTTGAGGGCCATGGAGCCAGCGATCTTGAAGGCCATTTCTGAGGAGTCAACGTCATGGTACGAGCCGTCGACCAGGGTGACGGTCACGTCAACGCCTGGGAAGCCAGCGTAGATACCCGTCTGCAGGGCCTCGCGGATACCTTCGTTGATTGGCTTGATGAATTCGCGGGGCACGGAGCCGCCGACGATCTTGTCGATGAAGACGTAGCCGCTCCCCGTCTCGCCCGGCTCAGCGACGATGACAGCGTGGCCGTACTGGCCCTTACCACCGGACTGGCGCACGAATCGGCCTTCGCCGTTGGCGCGCTTGCGGATGGTTTCACGGTACGAAACGGATGGTCGGCCGATGTTGGCGGCGACGTTGAACTCGCGCACCATGCGGTCGACGATGATGTCGAGGTGGAGCTCGCCCATGCCCGCGATACGGGTCTGGCCCGACTCCTGGTCGGTGTGCACGCGGAAGGTTGGATCCTCTTCGGCGAGACGCTGCAGGGCGACGCCCATCTTCTCCTGGTCGGCCTTCGTCTTTGGCTCAACGCTGAGCTCGATCACTGGATCTGGGAAGGTCATCGACTCGAGCACGATTGGGTGCTCTGGGTCACAGAGAGTGTCGCCAGTGAAGGTGTCCTTGAGGCCGACGGCTGCGGCGATATCACCGGTTCGGACCTCGTCGATCTCTTCACGGTGGTTGGCATGCATGCGGATCAAGCGGCCGATGCGCTCCTTCTTCCCCTTTGATGGGTTGAGCACGTACGAACCGGCCTTGAGGACGCCGGAGTAGACGCGGAAGAATCCGAGCTTCCCAACGAACGGGTCGGCGGCGATCTTGAAGGCGAGGGCGGCGAACGGTGCCTCGTCGTCGACTGGGCGCGACATCTTGTTCTCGATGTTTCGTGGGTCGGTCCCCTGGATGCCAGGCACGTCGAGCGGGCTTGGGAGGTACTCGACCACGGCGTCGAGCATTGGCTGCACACCCTTGTTCTTCAGGGCGGAGCCGGTGAGGACTGGAACAATCTTGTAGCCAAGGGTACCGACGCGGATCCCCTCGCGGACCTGCTCAGGGCTCAGGGTGCCCGTCTCCAAGTAGACCTCGGTGAGCGCGTCGGTCTGGCCGGCCGCCTGGTCGAGCATGAAGGCGTGCCACTTGTCAGCATCAGCCTTGAGTTCGGCGCGGATCGGTCGGCGCTCACTCTTCTCGCCCTTGTCGTCGAGGTAGACGATCTCTTCCATGGCGATGAGGTCGATGACGCCCTCGAACTTGTCTTCGAGGCCGATTGGGAGCTGGAGTGGGACGGCGTTTGCGCCGAGGCGGTCCTTGATCATGTCGAAGCAGCGCCAGAAGTCGGCACCGGTGCGGTCAAGCTTGTTGATGAAGCAGAAGCGTGGGACGGCGTGGCGGTCAGCCTGGCGCCAGACGGTTTCGGACTGTGGCTCTACGCCGGCAACGCCGTCGAAGATGACGACCGCGCCGTCGAGGACGCGGAGCGAACGCTCCACCTCAACGGTGAAGTCCACGTGCCCGGGCGTATCGATGATGTTGATGACGTGATCCTTCCACGCGCAGGTCGTGGCGGCGGCGGTAATGGTGATGCCGCGCTCCTGCTCCTGCTCCATCCAGTCCATCGTTGCGGCGCCCTCGTGGACCTCGCCGATCTTGTGGATCTTCTTGGTGTAGAAGAGGATGCGCTCGGTGACCGTGGTCTTACCGGCGTCAATGTGCGCAATGATGCCGATGTTTCGCGTTCGAAGGAGCGACGTTGCTCGTGCCATCTCTCGCCCCTAGAACCGGAAGTGGCTGAAGGCCTTGTTCGCCTCCGCCATCTTGTGGGTCTCTTCGCGTCGCTTCACTGCGGCGCCGAGGTTGTTCGATGCATCGAGGAACTCAGCAGCGAGCTTGTCAGACATGCTCTTGCCGTTGCGCTTGCGTGCAGCCTGTACCAACCAACGCACGCCGAGGCTCAAGCGGCGCTCGCCGCGAATCTCAACAGGCACCTGGTACGTGGCGCCACCGACGCGGCGCGGCTTCACTTCAATGAGTGGTGTTGCATTGCGCAGCGCAAGGTCAAGCACCTCAAGGCCCGGGCGGTTCGCCTGGGACTCAACGCGTGCAAGCGCTTCGCGAAGGATTCGCTCTGCAAGGCCGCGCTTGCCGCTCAGCATCACCTTGACCACGAAACGGTCAACGGTTTTGTTCAGCGGAACAACTTCGTACTTGAGCTTGCGTGGGACCGTTGTACGACGTGGCATCGCTTACTTCTTCTTCGCGGTGGCTTGTTCAGCCTTCGCGCCATACTTTGATCGGCTCTGCTTGCGATCCTTCACACCGGCGGCATCGAGTGCGCCGCGAACGATGTGGTACTTCACCGACGGAAGGTCCTTCACGCGGCCGCCACGAACGAGCACAACGCTGTGCTCCTGGAGGTTGTGGCCGATGCCTGGGATGTAGGCGGTGACTTCCATCTGGTTGGTGAGCTTCACGCGGGCGATCTTTCGAAGAGCGGAGTTCGGCTTCTTCGGGGTCATGGTGCGCACGATCAAGCAGACACCACGCTTCATCGGGGCGCCCTCTGCGGACTCCTGACGCTGCTTAATGCCGTTCCAGTTCTTGCGGAACGCAGAGGCCTTGATCTTTGAGACCTTGACCTTGCGACCCTTTCGAACGAGCTGACTAATCGTAGGCACGTTGTACGCGCGCTCCTTCTCTATTCGATTCCACGACTGGCGTGATGTCAGGGCGGTTATGCCCTTTGTGCACGGACGGCGGAGCGTAGCAGTCATGCACGAAGGGTGTCAAAGCACCCCCCTTGCGGGACGACCGAACTTCGCCGTTAGGCTCCCCCCTCGTCGCCCTTCGGGGCCTCGGCGGCGTCCGCCAGGAAGGGGTTTGCTTCGGTTTCGCCCTCGGCTTCCGGCTTCTCCTCGGTGAGGAGGGCCACCAGCTGGGAGACGTCGTCCTGGCTCGCTCCACCCTCTTCGGACTCGAGGAAGACGTTGAAGTCGTCCTTGCCGAAGTCGGTCGGCAGGTCGCCACCGGCCAGGGCGGCCGCAGCACGAAGCTTCTCAGCCTCCTTGCGGGCGGCAACCTTGTCTGGAGCACCCGTACCGGCTGGGATGAGCTTGCCGATGATGACGTTCTCCTTGAGGCCCACGAGGTAGTCGCGGGCACCGGTGATCGCCGCCTCGGTGAGCACGCGGGTCGTCTCCTGGAAGGAGGCTGCCGCGAGGAAGCTCTCCGTGTTCAGGGAGGCCTTTGTTACACCCAGGAGCTGCGGCGCCGCGGTTGCCGGCTCCCCGCCCTCGGCGAGGACTCGGGCGTTCT
>CAMAXG010000070.1 GCA_945862225.1 Thermoflexus hugenholtzii JAD2
AAGCGCTTCGTGACGGTATCGCGCAGCGCAAGAAGTCCAACAAGCGTGGTGGCAATAGGGAAGAGGCCGTACCACTGGAACGCGGCATAGACCAGGTTCATGCCGAAGGTGCCGAGACTGATCCAGAGGATGTACTCCCACTCGTCGCCGATTACACCACGACCACGATTGCCGCGCGTTGCGAAGGCGTACACCACGATTGTTGCAAGGAAGAGCACCAGGTTTGCCATCCAGAACGGCGTATAAAACGTCCCGAGATCAGCATTCAGGACGGTGAAGAGGTACTCCCAAGGCCAACGAAACATCTTGTCCTCACTCGCTAGGTTTCGGTTCACCCAGCACAACAACGTGTGGGTTTGTGTGAGCGAGTATGCCACCATCAGCAGCATGCGCGTCCTACTACTCATCGCTCCTGAGAGCCCCGCCCTCGCAGGGCTAGCACCGATCCTCGCCACCCTGATCGCCCGTGGCGCCACGATCGAAGCTGGCCCGGCCGCCTCGCAACTGCGGGCAGAATCGATTCACGTCACCGAGCATGCCGACGATGCGGGGCTGGATCAGGCGGCCACAAGCCTCACCAGTGCCGACCTCCTCATCGCCCCAGGGGGGGCCGATGCGTTGCCCGCCGCAATCGTCGCCATCACACGAGCGCTCCTTGCAGCTGACCGTGGGCCGCTCATCGTCGTAGACCCAACCGCAATCGGTGACCTCTTGAGCGATTTAGGATCCACGAGAAACCTCGACGCGCTCCGAAGCGAACTCCGACGATCCGCCGCACTCGCAATCGCGGCCCATGTTGCGCCGCTGGTGCGCGATAGCGCGAGCGCAATGCCAGCGCGCGATGTGATCGTGCTTGAGCGCATTCGCACATTTGGTCACGGCGAGAATCAACATCAAGCTGCCGCGGCGTACCGGCGCGTGCACGCTACTGATGCTGGAATCATGGGCGCGCGCGTGCTGCAGGGTCAAGAGCCCAGCCTCAACGACCTCCTCGACCTCGACGCGGGCGCGCGACTCGTTGCGGATCTACCAACGCCGAGCGTTGCGCTGATCAGGCACACAGACCCAATTGGCGTTGCAACCGCTGAGACTGCGCTCGGCGCGCTCACGCGCGCCATTGAGACAGATTCAGCGGCGAGCTCTGGCTCAACGATCGTGTTGAACGTGCCAATCGATCGCGCCGTCGCGGCGGTGATTGCATCAGGCACATTTGAATCAGTGCTTGCACCAGCACTTGCCGACGATGGTGCTGCAGAGACGCTTCGCACGCGACCAGAGTTGAGTGTGGTCATTGACCCTTCGCATCGAGCAAATGAATTTGACATGATCGGCGTCAGCGGCGCGGTGCTCTTGCAAACGGCCGACACCGGCAATATTGAGCGCTCACAACTTCGTGTCGTTACTGAACGTCGCCCAACGCTTGACGAACTCACTGACCTGCTCTTCTCGTGGCGCATCGTTCGACACATTCGTTCGAACGCCATCGTGGTGGCGCGTGGCGCCGCAACGCTTGGGATCGGCGCAGCACAAGTAAACCGCCGCGTTGCCGTTGACATTGCGCTGAACCAGTCGGGAGAGCGCGCACGTGGTGCGGTGATGGCAAGTGATGCGTACTTCCCATTCGCCGAAGGGATTGCTGCAGCTGCAGCGGCAGGGATCACGGCAATTGTGCAGCCTGGTGGTTCACGTCGTGATGCATCAGCAATTGAAATTGCCGATCGTCACGGCATCGCGATGGTCTTTACCGGGCGGCGGCACTACCGACGCTAACCCGCTACACCCAGCGCAACGCCGCCTGATCCCACGCGCCGACACAGAGTGCAGCAGCTTCGCCTTCAGCGCGTCGCTGCACATCACGCAACTCACGAGCCGTACCGTGCCACCCCGGCGCCTTTAGCGCTGGAGAAATGTCGGCGAGTGGCGCCAAGACAAAGAGGCGCTCGGCTGCAGATGGATGCGGAACGACAAGTGGCCGATCAGCATCGGCACCATCGGGTTCCGTGCCGTGTGGCCGCGGATGCACCACGGCGATCTCTTCCATGGCAATGATGTCGATGTCGAGACGGCGCGGACCGAACCGCACCGTTGGCACGCGACCGAAGAGTCGCTCCAGTTCCTTGACGCGCGTGAGCACCTCAACAGCCGCCGCGGCCGGCTCTTCTGGAAGCGTTGCGCGCATCTGCAGCGCAGCGTTGAAGAACTCTGGTTGATCAATGAGGCCGACTGGCGTGGTGCGATAGAGCGGCGATACCTGCTCAACGCTCCAGCCAGGAATATGCGCCAGTGCAACTACCGCTTCGGCGAGCGTCGCGACAGGGTCGTCAAGGTTGGCCCCGATCCCTAGGTGGAAGACGAGCTCACGCATGTGCCCGACGGTAGCGCCGCGTAGGATCTACTGCATGGAAGAGGTAGAGCGTCTCATTCGCGAAGAGGCCCAACGCGAGGGCTCGATCAGCTTTGCGCGGTTTATGGAGCGCGCCCTTCTAGAGCCAGGGCTCGGCTACTACGCCACAGCCCAGCGACGGGCGGGTCGGAGTGGTGACTTCATGACCGCGCCAGAGCTGCACCCCATCCTTGGCGCCGCCATTGCGCAACTTGCCGCCGCAACGTGGGAGCGCCTCGGCCGCCCCGCCACCTTCCGTTGGCGCGAATACGGAGCCGGCGAGGGAACCCTCTTACTGGCTGCACTTGACTACCTCACCCGCAAGGGGCACCCCCTCCTCGGCGCGCTGGAGGTCTCGGTGAGTGAGGCGAACCCACACCGCCTCGCCGATTTGACGGCCGCCCTGGCGGCGCTCCCTGGCGGCGGGCCACCCCTCGTCTCGGCGGGGAGCCCACCCGTCGCAGGGATTGTGGTCGCCAACGAGTTTGCCGACGCCCTCCCCTTCCACGTCGTGGTCGGGCGCGCCGCCGCCCCAGGCGGCTTCGCCGAGCGCCGCGTGGCAGTTGACGCTGTAACAAATGCCCTCACGTGGGCCGAAGGGGCGCCCGACCCAGGGGTCGCCGAACGGCTCGCCCCCCTCATGGCGGGCTGGCCACCACTCGCCGAAGGGCAGCTGGCCGAGATTTCACCAGCCACGGCCGAATGGGCCCACGGGCTGGGTGGCGAACTAACCGAAGGGGTCGTGATCGTGCTTGATTACGGGCGTGAGGGGGTCACTCTTCGCGACCCGGCCAGCCGCATGGCTGGAACCGCCCTCGCCTACCAGGGCCACCGAGCGACCGCGGACCTCCTGAGCGAGCCGGGGAGCCGCGACCTGACCGCCCATGTGGACCTCACCCTGTTGCGGGTGGCCGCAGAGGCTGGCGGGCTCCGCCACCTAGCGAGCACGAACCAGGCCAAATTTCTCGCAACCGCGGGGGTCGATGGCGAGGTCGCCCGAACGCGCACGGGGCCAGCAGCAACCCTCGAAGGGGCGATCGCCCTGCGCTCCGCACTCGCCCAACTGATGGATCCGCGCCGCATGGGCGGATTCGCCGTGGAGGTGTTTGTGGCGGGGAGTTCTCCAGGGGCAAATAC
>CAMAXG010000071.1 GCA_945862225.1 Thermoflexus hugenholtzii JAD2
CGCGAGAAGGGGATCACCATCAAGGCCCGCGCGGTGCGCCTGGACTACGTGGCGAACGATGGCCTCACCTATGGCCTCAACCTGATCGACACCCCAGGCCACGTTGACTTCGCCTACGAGGTCTCACGAAGCCTGCAGGCCTGTGACGGCGCGATCCTCGTGGTTGATGCGAGCCAAGGGATCGAGGCGCAGACGCTCGCCAACGTGCACCTGGCGATGAAGCTCGGCCTGGTGATCATTCCAGTGCTCAACAAGATCGATCTCCCCGCCGCCGACCCCGAGATGGTGATGACCGAGCTGGAAGACTCCCTCGCCATTCCACGAGAAGAGGTGATCCTCGCGTCGGCGAAGGCTGGCATCGGCATCGCCGAAATTCTTGAGGCACTCGTGGCGCGCATTCCCGCACCGAGCGGTCCACTTGATGCACCGTTGCGCGCACTCGTCTTTGATTCACACTACGACACGTACAAGGGTGTGGTGAACTACATCCGCATTCAAGAGGGTCGACTCAAAGCGGGTGATCCGATTCTGATGATGGGATCTGGTGTGACCTGTGTTCCAGTTGAGCTCGGCTACTTCCGACCGCAACACGTGCCGGTGCAAGAGTTGGTCGCAGGTGAAGTGGGCTACATCGCAACTGGACTGAAGAGCGTGCGCGATGCGCGCGTTGGCGACACTGTCACATCGCAAACCACCCCCGCAGCTGAACCGCTCCCTGGTTACCAGGTGGCGCTCCCACTCGTCTTCGCCGGTCTGTACCCACTCAGCGGAGAGGACTACCCGGCCCTGCGCGAGGCGCTCGAGAAGTTGCACCTCAACGACGCCAGTTTCACCTTTGAGGCGGAGTCATCGGCCGCCCTCGGCTTCGGCTTCCGCTGCGGCTTCCTCGGCCTCCTCCACATGGAGATCGTGCAGGAGCGCCTCGAGCGTGAGTTCAACCTGCAGTTGATCGCCTCGGCCCCCTCCTGCAAGTACCAGGTGATGCTCAACGGCGGGAAGGGCGAACTGCTGATCAACAACCCTGCCCAGCTGCCGAGCCCGAACCACATCGACGAGATCCGTGAGCCGTGGGTCGCCGCCTCGGTGGTGACCCCGTCGACGTACATCGGCACGATCATGGAGCTCTCCACCGACAAGCGTGGCATCTTCGATGGGATGGAGTACCTCGATGAGAAGCGCGTGGTGATGCGTTTCCAGATTCCACTCGCTGAACTGATCGTGGACTACTTCGATCAGCTCAAGAGCCGCACGCAGGGCTACGCCTCGCTGGACTACACCGAGTCTGAGTACCGCGTTGCACCACTCGTCAAGCTTGACATCTTGGTAAACGGCGAGCCAGTCGACGCACTCAGCACCATCATCCATCGTGATCGCGCACAGGGATCGGGTCGAAATCTTGCATCCAAGTTGAAAGAGCTGATTCCTCGCCAAATGTTCGAGGTGCCGATTCAGGCGGCGATTGGCGGCACGGTAATCGCGCGCGAAACGGTAAAGGCCGTTCGCAAGAACGTGTTGGCGAAGTGCTACGGCGGTGACATCACGCGAAAGAAGAAGCTCCTTGAGAAGCAGAAAGAGGGGAAGGAGCGCATGAAGCGCGTCGGCTCTGTTGAGATTCCGCAAGAGGCCTTCCTCGCCGTCTTGCGCACCGACGCCGATTAGCGTGACGACGGGCGCGCAGCCCGCGCCACCGCGCGGCCTCTACCTTCACGTTCCGTTCTGTCGCTCACTCTGCCCGTACTGTGACTTCGTCGTGGTTGCCGGAGCTGCGGCGTTTGGTCCGCGCTCGCGCATGGGTGGCTATCTCAACGCCATTGAACAAGAGATTGATCTGCGCGCGAAACTCGCGGACAAAACCTTCGGCAGCCTCGGCTCCGCCGATCGCCAGCCGCTTGAGACGCTCTATCTCGGCGGCGGCACGCCATCGCTGCTGCCAACTGACCGCCTCGCTTCCCTCATCGAACGCATCCGCGATCGTTTCGGGCTGGCCCCAGACGCCGAGGTCACCCTCGAGGCGAACCCAGGCGGCGATGAACGCGGCGACTTGGCCGGCGTCGTGCAGGCTGGCGTCACCCGGCTCAGCGTCGGGGTGCAGGTGATGGATACGACCGCCTTGCGTTCCCTCGGCCGCCGCCACACCCCCGACGATGTGGTGGCAACGATCGCGGCCGCCCGCGCGGCAGGGTTTGCGAGCATCTCTATGGACCTCCTGGCTGATTTGCCCGACCTCCCCTTCGACGCCTGGGCGGCGAGCCTCGACGCGGCGATCGCCCTCGCCCCCGATCACCTGAGCGTCTACGCCCTCACCCTCAGCCTCGGGCCGGATGAGTCTGGCGACGACCGCCTCGCCACCCCCGCGGGCGCCGTCGCCTGGCGCGAACGTGCCGCCGCCGCCCAAGATGAAGAGCGCGGCGCGCTGGAGCTCGAGCATCTCAACAGCCGCCTCCCCGCCGCTGGGTACGACTGGTACGAGATCAGCAATTGGGCGACCGAAGGCCACGCGTCACGACACAACACCCTCTACTGGGAGCGCGCCAGCGTTGCCGCCGTTGGTCCAGGTGCGCACGCCTTTGATGGCGTCACACGCCGATGGAACTCCGCCAACCTCGACGCCTGGGAAGGGGCGCTGCAGCAGGGCGAACTTCCACCGGGTGGCGAATCACCTGCCGAGAGCGGCGCTGCTGGTGCCGCCGAAGGCCTGGTGCTTGCGCTGCGCATGGCACGTGGCGTGGAGCGCGATGCCGCCGTGCGCGATGGATTCAGTGACGCAATCACCTGGGGCGAATCGAACGGACTTCTTGCACCACATCCGTTAGATGCATCGCGCATTCAGTTGACGCTGCGCGGCCGACTACTCAGCAACGAACTCTTCTCAAGAATTGTGTAGCTGACGTCGCGCCAACGCGCAACGCGGATCAGTTCGGCGCGGCGAGGTCGCGGCGCGGGAAGATGTACAGCGCCCAGATCGCGGCGATCAGCGCGACCACTCCAAAGAGCAGTGCGGCTGAACTATCGACGGTGCCATTGAGCAGGTCGACCGGCGAGAAGTGATTGAAGAGCGAGAGGTAGCGATACGGCTCCACCACATCCCAGAAGGAACCGATGACTTCGAGAATGTAGTTCGCCATGATGAACGAAACAGTGATCGCCATGGATGGCGCCGTGTTGTCGAAGCTGCTCGTCGTGGCGATGCCGATCGTGGCAAACATGCCCCAGAAGAGTGCACCGAATGCCCAAAGGATTGGGAGCTGCTCAAACGCGAGTTGGTCGGTGACGCCAGCAATCTGCGCGCCGAGGACGGTGCCCACGATGTAGGCGAACGAGACGAGCGCCGCGCCAACCCAACCTTCAAGGAGCATGGTGAGAAGGATCTTGCGGCGGCTGAGTGGGCGACTGAGGAGGAGCTCCAACGTGCCGCGCTGTCGCTCGCCTGAGAGCGCACCAACGGTGAGACCTGCGCTCAGGATGCCGAAGAGGGCGATCGAAATCGGGTGAATGAAGCCGACCGAGATCGT
>CAMAXG010000072.1 GCA_945862225.1 Thermoflexus hugenholtzii JAD2
TGCTGCAAAGTCAGGGTATACGAGGTCAACGCGAAACTGTTGATTGTCGTTCATCCCAGCCGCACTCATTGTTCCATTGCTATTGAACGCCATGGTCGAGTCCACAAAATATTGGTAGGAGAGTGTTGTTCTTTGATTCGCTGGCAGTACAATATCTCGATACATCACACGAGCTCCAGGGTCACCAGAGCTTAAAACTGCATAAGATCCGCCACTGTGCGGCGAGGGTAGATTAGCTAGAGCGGCATCTGCTGCATCTAAGATTCTCCATACATCAGGTTCTGTGTTCTCAAGTGCAGTACTCCAGCCGCTGAGACTTTCAATTCCAAGATCAGTTGTCGTTGACAGCGCCTTGGCGGTGTTTGGCATTGCGCCCATGATGCCGCTCGCGAGTAGCGCGGCTAGGGTAACTCGAAGAATTTGTCCAGCCTTCATAGAACTCCCTGTATCAGGGTGCCCAAATAGAACACAGAGTTCAGAGCGCTGAAGCCTGGCGGGCACTCCACTAGAAACACCATAGGTGAGATCCCGCGAAGGTGTCAGGGGGTCACACCCTGTCAGCCTCTGCACTCCCACACAGGGCACCGCCCCCAGAGGAGTACCCTTACCGCAACGCGGCGGCCTGCCGCAGGGGTTAAGGAGGGTTCATCGTGGGTGAGGTCAAGATTGGCGCGCTGGTATGGCCGCAGTTCACCGAGTGGAAGTCGGTCAAGTCGATGGGCGTGACCGCCGATCGCGTGGGCTTCGACACCCTCTGGACCTGGGACCACATGTACCCAATCATCGGCAACCCGAACGGCCCCATGTTCGAAGGCTGGTCAACGCTCGTCTCGTGGGCCGAGAACACTTCGAAGATTCGCATCGGCCTGATGGTTGGTGCCAACACCTTCCGAGAGCCAACCATTACGGCGAAGCTCGCCACCACCCTTGACCACATCTCCAACGGCCGCGCCATCCTTGGTGTGGGTGCCGCCTGGTTTGAAGAGGAGCACGAGCACTTCGGCCTGAACTTTGGTGACGGCTTCCCAGAGCGACTCCGCTGGCTCGGCGAGGCCCTGCCGATTATGCGCGGCATGCTCGACGGCACCGAACCAACCGCCACCGGCCCGCGCTACAAGGCGAAGACGGTGCGCAACCTTCCGCTGCCAATTCAGAAGCACCTACCGATCCTGATCGGTGGCGGCGGCGAGCAGGTCACGCTAAAGCTCGTGGCTAAGTACGGCGACGCCAACAACGTCAGCGGCACGCCAGAGCAGGTCGCCCATAAGGAAGAGGTGCTGCTAAAGCACTGTGAGGCGCTCGGCCGTGACCCGAAGACGATCGACCGCACCGTGGGCATTGGCAACGTGGTGATTCGCAACGATGCCGCCGAGGCCCTGCGCATCCACAAGGCCCAGTTCGCCGCCAACGGCATCGAGCCAGCCTGGGAGAACCAGCCGGTCGGCACCGTCGATCAGGTCGTGGAGCACCTCGCTCCCTACCTAAAGATCGGCTACCGCCACCTGATCGCCGGATTCTCTACCCCACACGATGAGGAGTCGATGATCCGCTTCGCTGAAGAGGTACTGCCGAAGCTCAAGCAGATCTAGTGGGACGCCACGCCATGGTGGCGTGGTATGTAAGCGATACCTTGCGGAACGCACGATGCGATCGTGTTGCAACGATATCGATGGCACGCGCTCATTGCTGGCTCCGTACTGTCACTCGTCCTGATCTATACCTTCTCTGCTGAACCGGAGTACACCCTGGCGGCGACTTCTCCTGATGTCTCAGCCTCACCGATTGAGTCGCTGCAAGGATCTGGGCTTCGAGTCGAGGTCAGTGGTGCAGTTCGTATCCCTGGCGTCTACGCGCTCCCGCCCGGCTCCCGATTGATCGATGCCATTACGGCCGCAGGTGGCTGGGGGGAACGCATTGATCCGCTGCGCATTGAGATCTGCCTCAACCTCGCTGCACCGTTGACGGACGGCTCTGCGATTCGCATCCCATCACGAGATGACCGTTTCCTGCTGGGCGTACAGGGGATCCTCTGCGGGACGCTCTATGCCGCTCCGGGAGAGATCGCAGCAGTTGATGTGCCTGGATCAACAGCGACAACAGCCACGGGCGGGAAGATTGACCTAAACACTGCGACTGCCGAGCAGCTCGACACACTGCCAGGCATTGGTCCGGTTACGGCTGCAAAGATCATCGCCGCGCGCAAAGAGGCACCATTTCTCATCGTTGACGATCTTCGCACGCGAGGGATCATCAGCGACCGCGTCTTGCAGCAGATCCGCCCGCTCGTTACACCGTGAGCCAACGGCGCCGCGGAGCGCCACGACTTGGGGGACGTGCTGGATGGGCCGCCATCGCTGCGGTGGCGACGGCCCAGCTCTCGCTGCTGCCAATCCCCGCCTCATTCCTGAAAGCCGGCGCACCGATGCTCGCGATCGTCTCACTCGTGCTGTTAGCACTCCTTGCACGAAACGCGCACCTCAGGCCGAACCATCTCGTCCGCGCGGCGCTCCTGGGCGTTTTGCTTATCAGCGCACGGGTAGCGCTCCTCGGTCCCCCTATCCCTCCTACAGATGGTGCAGCGGCCCTCGTGCCGACTGGCGAGGTTCGTGGACAGGTCGCAGCACTCCTCGCCCCACTTCGTGGGGCGCAGCGGTTCATTGTTGAAATTGATGGGCTTCGTATTCAGGTGGAGGCACCACCGAATCCGAGTGTGCGCACCGGCGACACCATCCTCACGACACTTGCGCAGCGATCCATCACGCCCGACGCCCAAGAACGACTGCGCATCCGCGGCATTCCAGCGACAGCGCGCACGCGAAACGTGGAGATCGTCTCCCGCGGTAGTCCACTGGAGTCTCTCCGGGCGGCCCTCGGCGATGCGATTGAGCGCGTGCTCCCTGCACCAGCGGGGGGCCTCGCCGCGGCAATCGTGATCGGCTTGCGCGAACGCGTTGACGAACGCCTTGCGGCAGACTTTACGGCGACGGGTTTGGGGCACGTCGTTGCGCTCTCTGGCTGGAATGTGGCGATCACGATGGCAGTTGCTGATCGCTTCGCCAAACGGTTTCCTGCCAAGCGGCGGCGACCACTGCTCATCGTTGTGGCGATTGTGTACGGCCTCTTCGCCGGCGCGAGTGCCAGCGTGATCCGCGCAAGCTTTATGGCCGCCGCCGCCCTGATCGGCGCGGCATCTGGTCGGCCTGGCTCCGGGGCGGTTGCACTTTCGCACGCCGTGCTTGCCCTGATGGTGCTTGATCCTGCGATTGCAGCCGATCCTGGCTTTCGACTCTCGGCACTAGCAACTGCTGGGCTGCTGGCCAAGAGTCAGCGCTGGTCCGATCGTGCGACCGCGTTTGGCGAGAGGCTCCCAAAGCAACTCCGCTCAGGTTGGTCTTTTATCGGCAGTGATGTTGCCGTGAGTCTCGCCGCGCAGGCTGCGACGCTTGGGCTCGTGATCGCCCTCTTTGGGCGAGTCGCGGTTTGGTCAATTCCCCT
>CAMAXG010000073.1 GCA_945862225.1 Thermoflexus hugenholtzii JAD2
CCCGTGGCCGAGCAAGACGAGCGACTCGAGCGGTACGACCCGACCGAGATTGAGCCGCGCTGGCAGCGCCGCTGGGAAGAGCTTGGACTCCACACCACCGACCTCACCGATACGAGCAAGCCCAACTACTACCTGCTCACCATGTGGCCCTACCCATCGGGCGACCTGCACATTGGCCACTGGTACGTAAAGACTCCGACTGACGCCATCGCGCGCTACAAGCGCATGCAAGGCTTCAACGTCTTCTACCCGGTCGGCTTCGATGCTTTCGGCCTCCCCGCCGAGAACGCCGCGATCAAGCGCAAGATTCATCCGCGCGAGTGGACCTACGCCAACATGGAGAACATGCGCCGTCAGCTGCGCAGCATGGGCGCCTCATTTGATTGGAAGAGTGAGGTCGTCACCTGCGACCCGGTCTACTTCCGTTGGAACCAGTGGATCTTCCTGAAGTTCTACGAAAAGGGGGTCGCCTATCGCAAGCAGGCCCCAGTCGATTGGTGCCCGTCGTGCCAGGTGACTCTCGCGCGCGAACAGGTCGAAGGCGTGGATCGCGTCTGCTGGCGCTGCTCAACACCGGTCACCAAGCGCGACCTGACGCAGTGGTTCTTCAAGATCACCGACTACGCCGATGAGTTGCTCTCGTATGAGGGGCTCAACTGGCCCGAGCCGATTCGCACCATGCAAACGAATTGGATCGGGCGATCCGAAGGTGCCGAGGTCGACTTCACCGTTGCACCAGCGACACATCACGCTGGCGGCGAAAAGCTGCGCGTCTTCACCACGCGCCCCGACACGCTCTATGGCGCAACCTTCATGGTGCTCGCACCGGAGCATGAGCTCGTCGACACCATCACCACACTAGAGCAGCGCGCCGCCGTCACCGCCTACATCGAAGCAACGAAGCGCAAGACCGAAATCGACCGCCTCACCACCACGAAAGAGAAGAGTGGCGTTGCCACCGGTGCGTTCGCGATCAACCCGGTGAATGGCGAACAGATCCCCGTGTGGATCGCCGACTACGTGCTTGCCGGCTACGGCACGGGCGCGATCATGGCGGTGCCGGCGCACGACGAGCGCGACTTTGAGTTCGCTCAGCAGTTCGGTCTGCCGATCAAGCCGGTCGTGGCACCCGCAGCCTTGGCCGCTACACCGAACGAGGTACCGCTCCCGTATGTGGAGAAAACTGAGGGTGCCGCCGTCGCCGTGAACAGCCCAGCCTGGAACGGCGCCGCCTGGCCCGCCTCACTCACCAAAGCGATCGCCCACCTCGAAAGCAGCAAGAGCGGCGAGAAGAAGGTCACCTACCGCCTGCGCGATTGGCTGATCAGCCGCCAGCGCTATTGGGGCACACCGATCCCAATCATTCACTGCGAAACCTGCGGCCCGGTCGGTGTGCCGGTGGAGCAGTTGCCAGTCACGCTTCCAGATGACGTCGACTTCAAGGCGACCGGTGAGTCGCCACTGAAGACCGCTACGGCGTGGCTCAACGTGCCCTGCCCGAAGTGCGGCGGCCCTGGTCAGCGCGAGACCGACACGATGGACACCTTCGTTGATTCGTCGTGGTACTGGTATCGCTACCTCGCACCAAACAACGATCTTGGCCCTGTTGATCGGAAACTGGTTGATGCCTGGTGCCCAGTTGATCAGTACACCGGCGGTGCCGAGCATGCCGTGATGCATCTGCTCTACTCGCGCTTCTTCACCAAGGCGATGCGCGACCTTGGGCTGATTGGTGAATCTGAGCCGTTCACGCGCCTCTTCAATCAGGGGCAGATCCTTGGCGCCGACGGCGAGCGCATGTCGAAGTCGCGCGGCAACGTGCAAGACCCCGACGAACTCGTCAGCCGACACGGTGCCGACGCAGTGCGCCTCTTCTTGATGTTCATGGGTCCGTGGGATCAGGGCGGCGCATGGTCGTCGAGCGGCATCAGCGGCATGGTGCGATTCCTTGGTCGCATCTGGACTCTCGCCCTTGACCCACACGGCAAGGAGCCGGGTGATCCGAACTCTGGCGTGCTCCCCGCAGGCCAAGATCAGGCCGCGGGCGAAGCTGCCGTACGTCGCGCCGCACACAAGGCGCTCGGCGGCGTGGGCACCGACATCGAGGCCTTCCGCTTCAACACCGCCGTCGCCAAGCTGATGGAACTCGCCAACGCGCTCTTCCCGTATCGCGGCAGCCCCGTTGCTGGAACCGCGGCGTGGAACGAGGCGATTCACTATCTGCTCGCCGGCATCGCCCCAATGGCGCCGCACCTCGCCGACGAGATGCACAGCCGCGTGCAGGCGGCCGCGGGCATCAGCGCCAGCGACCCGCGCTGGACCTCGATTCATCAGTGCGCATGGCCAACCATTGACAGCAGCCTGCTCACCGAGAGCACCCGCGAACTGCCAGTGCAGGTCAACGGCAAGCTGCGCGACAAGCTCACCGTGAGCGCCACCGCCAGCGAGGCCGAAATCGAAGCGCTCGCCCTCGCCTCACCAAAGGTGCAGCTCGCCCTTGAGGGGCGCGCGCCGAAGAAGGTGATCCACGCCGGCGGGCGTCTCGTCAATATCGTCGGCTAGCGAACGGCGCAGCCGCGCTGCGCAACTGGCAGCTAGTTCGCGAGAAGCGCCAGCATCGCCGCAACGTCAATCGTCGCGGTCATTACCGTTCCGTCGGCCCCAGGCGTCAGGACGATATCGCTCATTGGGAGCCCCGCGGTCGCATCAGAACCTTCGATCTTTCCATCCTTGATCGCCGCTGCGAGTGCTTCGGCGAGCTCGTTGGAGATCGTTCCGGTCAGTGCAGCCGTCTTGTCAGTGCCGATCACGGTCAGATCCGCAAACGATGAGAAGGTGTCCGCCGTCATCGTGAATCGAGTCCCCTCAGGAAGCACGATCGTGCCCGACTCGGCACCGGCCATCAGGCCGTTGATGTCATCGACACCGAAGCCGCCGAATTCAAACACTAGGTTTGTGGCCTCCAAGCCACTCTCACCGCCCACTGAAGCAGGAAGTGTTGGCAGGGTGAGCTTCGCGCCGTCGGCGCGGATCTCAACGATTGCGCCTTCAAGGCCAGCAGCCTGCAGCTGCTCGGTTGCGAGCTTGTTGATCGCTGGGGTGACAACGAGGACCCACGCGCCAACCAGCAGGCCAAAGATCACGCCAAGGGCGATGAGGAACTTGCGCTTCTTGCTCATCTTCTTCTTCGGCTGTGTCTCTCCGTCGACAGTTCCCTTTGCCATGATGTGCCTCCAGCTAGCGGGCTGAACCAGATTCCCTGGTTGACAGTTGGCACACTCTACGCGAGCGGCACGCAACGGAGTAGGCTAGGCGCAACGCGGCGGTCTGCCGCAGGGGTTAAGGAGGGTGCATCGTGGGTGAGGTCAAGATTGGCGCGCTGGTATGGCCGCAGTTCACCGAGTGGAAGTCGGTCAAGTCGATGGGCGTGACCGCCGATCGCGTGGGCTTCGACACCCTCTGGACCTGGGA
>CAMAXG010000074.1 GCA_945862225.1 Thermoflexus hugenholtzii JAD2
GCATCGCTGGGATCGGATGGAAGTAGTGGAGTTTCGCCTCAGCAAGCGCACCGCGCTTGGCGAGCAGCGCCACGCGGCCGGCATCCCCCTCCAGGGTCATCGCCCATCGCACAGCGCTCACCTCTGCACCGAAGGCTGCGGCGATCGCACTCTCCAGGAGACCGTCGCGGAGGCCGATCTGCACGTCGCCAGAGAGCATGCGCACGATGTACTTCGCGGCGATCGGCGAGGTGCCATAGAAGAGTTGCATCAGCAGGTCGTGGCGGCGCTGGCCACTGGCCCCACGGATGGCGGCGAAGGACTCGGGGAGTGAGCGGAGGGTCGGCGCAGAGCCTTCTCCCGTAACGGGCATGACCCCTGTGGCGCTGGCAATGGCGCTGCTTCGGACCTGCGCATGGCGCTCCTCGCTGGCGGCAGCCTCACCGGCAATGGGGCGCTCGCTCTCGAGGAGCTCCTCAACGGCGAGACCGATGTCACCCGTCTCATCGAGGATCTTGGCAAGCGAACCGGCTGGAGCGCCCGCGACCTCCTCAACCGCCTTGGCGAGTGCGGGCCATGAAACGGCGCCTGCCTGCGCGGTGCCTCGGCTGCCAAGGAGCCGGCAGATCACCTCAAGGTCAACATCGTCGGCGGAGCGGAGCGCATCGGCGAAGAGGCGCGCCTTCTCGGAGGTGCGCGATGCGCCCTCAATCTTGCGCGCGAGTTGCATCCAGCTAAGCATCGGGGCGATCGTATACCGTGACCGCGTGATCGGAGAGCAGCCCCAAGGATCAATCGGCGGACATGAGGCGATCCTCGTGGGCGAGCACGTTGCGCTGCGCCCACACAGCGCCGAGACCCTCCCCGCGCTCAAGCGCTGGTATGCCGACCCAGAGCTCGTGCGCCTCGCCCGTCACCGCAACGAGCCGCTCACCGGTGACGAGGTTGAGCGCCTGGTTCGCGAGCGCTTCACCACCGCCCAGATGCTCGCCTTCGCCCTCTACGAACGCATCGGCACAGAGGAACGCCTCATTGGCAGCTGCACGCTGGCGAATCTCGATATCGAGAATGGCGCTGCAACGTTCCATCTAATGATCGGTGAGCCAGCCGCGCGCGGGCGCGGGCTCGGCAGCGAGGCCACACGACTCGTCACACAGTTCGCCTTTGAGGCGCTGGGTCTGCACCGCATCAGCCTTACCCTCTTCGCCTTCAACGAGGCGGCGCTGCGCTGCTACACCAAGGCGGGCTTTACTGAAGAGGGGCGCATGCGCGATGCGATCACCCGCGATGGGCGACGCTGGGATGAGATTCAGATGGGGCTTCTCGCGACCGACGCACCGTAGCGAGCGAGGTTAGGCGCGGAACGCCTTTCGGGTCATCTCAATGAATCGCTCGCGATCCACGCGATAGACCACACGGCAGTTCGGCTCGCGCTTCGTATTGCCTAGGTGATCAACAATTGTTTGTCCGCGCTCATGCCCAAGGCCGAGGGACACCTCAACACGAAGATGCGCTTCGCTCGTCGCGATGTCGGGCTCAAGTGCCACCGCCATGGCGATCGGGTCTGGCCAGTCGAAGCCCTTCAGTTTCGAGGACTCTTCGCAGAACTTTCGCAAGATGCGCTGAATGTCGATGCTGTACTGGCCGAGTGGGCCGAGCGCGCGCAACTCAGCAGCAAGCGCATCATCAATTACGGCATCGGCCACAGAGACATCCCAGCCGACCATCTCCACCTTCATGCCGGACTCCAACACGATGTGCACCGCCTCTGGGTCAACCCACCAGTTGAACTCGGCGAGTGGCGTGATGTTGCCAGGGAGCACGCCGGTGCCACCCATGAGCACGCAGCGCTTCACCCAGCTGGCGAACTGCGGCTCAATGCGAATGGCGAGGGCAAGGTTGGTGAGCGGCCCAAGGGCAACGAGCTCTAGCTCGCCTGGCTCTTTGCGAAACGCTTCGATCATTTCGTGCACCGCGTTGTTGCTGGTCGCCTTGCGGCCCTTCAGCGGTAGTCCGATGTCGCCCATGCCGTCGGCGCCATGCACATGCTGCGCGGTGGCGAATGGTCGAACGAGCGGCATCTCCGCGCCGGCATGTACGGGAATGCTCTTGCCGCACAGTTCATTGGTGTAGAGAGCGTTCTGCACACCGAGCTCCACCGGCACGTTGCCGATCACGATCGACATACCAACGACCTCGGTGTTCGGGTGCTTCAGCGCCATCACGATCGCGACGACGTCATCGGAGGCGGTGTCGGTGTCGATCCACATGCGGCGGGTTGGGCTCATGCGCGCATCGTATCCGCTGCGGGTGGGATTTAGTTGCGGCGTTCTGAAAGTGCGGTGGTGTCGGCCTGCCATGGGCGAATCCCCTCGGCGAGCAGCAGATTCTCGCGATCAAGATGGGCGGCGAGCAGGGTGAGGCGTGCCAGCGCGTCGGGCGCCTCAAGGAGCGCTTGGCGCTGTTCGATGCTCAGCTGCACCACACCGCCAACAACGTGCGAGAGGCCGACCGGATCGTCACTCCCCGAGAGGCGATCAATTGCCGTTGCGAGCAACTCGCCATCGGGATCACCCTCGTCATCGGGAGACTCGTCGTCGCCAGCGTTGTATTCGGTGATCTTGGCCGGACCAGCGGCGGTGTTTGACGCCACAAGAAGACGTTCAATCTCGGAGACGACCTCTTGGCTGAGCGCCGCACCCTGCTCCTCTTCCAGCGCCTCGTCAATCGCTTCGGGGGTGACCTCATCGTCCTCGATGTACTCGCCCTCTTCCTCTTCATCGTCGTCATGGTTGTGTTCGTGCTCCCCCTCATCTACGCCGCGCAGGAGCTCGAGATAGTCGATGAACAAATCAGAGACGCGCTCTGCGGTGGCGCACACGCGCTCGGCCGGTTCGCCCACCGCCTCATCGAGAAGCTCGACCTCGGCCTGTAGGTATGGGGCGCTGCGATCAAAGTTCGTAATGCGAAAACGCTGGGTGCCAAGCGCCACGATGTCCCAGCGCCCGTCGATGTAGCGCGTCGCCTCGCGGATCTCGGCGAGGGTGCCGATCTCGGAGAGGCCATCGGTTCCCGAGCGAATCACTCCGAAGGCTTGATTGAGCTCGAGGCAGCGCTTCACCATCAGGCGATAGCGCGGTTCAAAGATATGCAGCGGTAGGGCAACGCCAGGGAAGAGAACGAGTTGTAGCGGGAAGAGCGGGATCAGTTTCGGCGCGTCGCCGTTCTGCTCCAGGTCAGTGGCTGCAGGCCGAGGCCTGTCCCGCCGAATCCGCCGTGCGGAAGCTGGAGCCGCAGC
>CAMAXG010000075.1 GCA_945862225.1 Thermoflexus hugenholtzii JAD2
TGGGCGCCCATTGAAACGATCTCCAATTCCGAAGGCGGATTTGAGCGCGTCTATCAGGGAAGCTCGCTCCATCTAGTGCGCGAGATTGAGATTCTCCCTGGCGCCACGATCACCGTGCGCACAGAGCATGTCTGCGGTCTGAGCCGTGACATCACCGCAGAGGAGGGGCTCCCCTCCTAATCGAGTTACTCGGCGAGGCCGAGGAGCCGCTCAAGGAGCGGGATCGGTGGCGTGCCATGCGAGAGCACTGCCCGAAGATGCTTCGGTCGCGAGAAGCCTGGCGTCTCCACACGGTTCCCTGGCAGGTCTGCGCCGTCAACATGTGCAACTGGCCCACCAGCTGCGCGTCGCGCACGATCCTCAACCTCCCAGCACCCCATGGAGCCCACGAAGTAGGTCGGCAGCTGCGTAGAGGTGAGACGCGCACGCAGATACTTCGCCTTTGCCTCCGCCTCCTCTTGCCAGCTCTGGTTAACCATCAAGTTGAGTGCCCACGCCTCATCTCGGCCATCGGCGTGAATGCCAGCATCAAGGAGCGCGTTGGCAATGCAGCGGAGGTAGAACTTCCAGTGCACCAGTTCCAGCGCGAGGTCGCCGTCGCCGAATCCTTCGTCGAGCATCACCTGCGTCACGTAGACCGCCCACCCTTCAGCAAACACGCCAGAGCCGAAGGCGGCGCGAAGCGGGCGCGGCGTCTGATTAGCGGCGGCGAGCTGCAGGTAGTGCCCCGGGATCGCCTCATGGATCGCGAGCAACGCCAACATGCGGTTGTTGTCTTCGCGCATCTTCGACTCAACCTGTTCGGGCGTTGCATCGTCGGGGGCGGGCGTCACGTAGAAGAAACTCTTCTCGCCGCGGTCAAGCGGGCCCGGTGCGTCAAGGAAGGCGCCAGCGTAGGCGCGCAAGAAAAGCGGCGTCCACATGATCTCGAGTGGCTCTTTTGGCAGATCAACCAGCCCCGTTCGGCGGATGAACGCTTCGCATCGCGCGGTCTCTGCACGCGATCGATCCAACATCTCTTCGGGTGCGCAGTGATCTCCGCCAATCGCATGCAGCACCTCGGCGACAAGTGTTGAGCGATCGCCACTGAGTGCTGCGTTCGCTCGCTCGCCGAGCCATTCGGGCGCAATGCGCTGGGCGATCGAGATCATACGCGCGCGCACCGCCGCGAACTCCTGCTCCCCCTTCGCCGCGATCGCAGCGCGGTCGTGCGATCCGAAGAGGGTGTGACGGAGGGCGCGGTCGTAGAGTGCTGCGCCATAGCGCCCCTCGCCGGAACTCTTCGGGAGAACGTCGCGCTGCAGCCGCTCAATGAAGCGTGTCGTTGCGGCGATGGCCAGATCGGCGGGACCGCGCAGTTCTTCGCCGTACGTCGCCACGGCCAACTCTGCGAGCTCAGTGATGCCGGGGGCCTGCGCGATCGCCGTCTCAGTGTGAAGGCGACTGACTGGCCGTGCCGGGAGCGTGATCGTGCCAGGTGGCGAGCTATCTCCCCCACGTCGCGGTGCGCCGTCGTCGGCGGGCACCCGCAGTTCAGGGAGACCGACGAGATCCGCAACCGCGGCATCGAGAAGTGCGGGGATCTGCGCGAGTCGGCTGGCGAGGTCACTGGCACGGCGCTCCGGTGTGCCGAAGCCGCGCGCAATGAGGGGGAAGAGCCCGCCGCCGATGACTGAGACGGTATGGAGGGCATCCCACGCCTCAGGCTGCACCTCCTGCAGTTCGAAGCGGATCGCGCGAATCGTGCCGAGGGCGAGGTCGCGATCGCAAAGGTCGTCGGGGCTGAGGCTCGCCACTGGGATGGCGACCAGTCGTGCCTCTTCGCGGTCACACCAGCCGAGCCTTGCCGAACGGCCGGCGGGCCCGTGCTCACCCCACGAACCATCGTGATCGTGAATCCCCATCCCCGTTGCGGCAACGGGGTGGAGCGCTGCGAAGCGCGCGAGGAGGCCGGCGGCGTCAAGGGCATCAATCATCGTCGGCAGGGTACCATCAGCGCATGGGTGCACAAGACACAACCGACGCCTTCTTCGAGCTGCTGAACGCAGACGACCGCGCGGGCGCCCTCAAGCTGATGGATGAGCGCATTGAGATGCGCGTGCACGTCGCTGAAAGTGTCCAGCTGCTAAAGGGTCACGAGCGCGTCGGCGGCTGGTTCCTGCGAGCCGACAAGGGGCTGCGCATGATTCCAGGCGAAGTCAAGGACACCGGCCATCAGGTGGAGTGCGACATCTTGGTTGTGCGACCTGGATCCAAGAGCAGCAAGATTGACGCAACCATCAAGGTCGAAGCTGGCAAGATCACCGCGATCAACTTCTCGCCGCGCGACCGCTAGTTCTTCCGCCCGTTACGGGTTCGGTGATGTCACCACGTCGGGAATCACCTGCGGGATGATCAGCTCCTGACCCGCATAGATCGTCAGGGTTTTCCGGTCAATCGCAGGATTGGCACTCAAGATGACATCAATGCTGACTTGATAAATTCCAGAAATCTTCTCCAACCATTCTCCTTGCTTCACACGATGGATTTTCGCCTCTGGTGTCGGCGTAGGTGTTGGCGATGGGCTGACGTCACTCGTCGGTGAGGCGCTCGGTGTTGGTGTTGCCGTCACGCCGGCAATGAAGCCGTTGACCCCCTTCAGAATCGTTGGGAGCGAGAAGAGCACGACGGCGGCGAGGACAAGCAGCGCAGCGGCACCTCGAGTGCCACCAGGAATCTTCGGCAGTCGTAGTGCGGCGCGTGGTGCCTCGTCATCCATGGATCGACGCTTATGCAGCGGCACCACACGGACACGCTCCTCTTCGGATGGGCTTAGCTCAAAGCCAGGGTCGGCCGGCGTCGGTGCCGTGGACCAGATACTCCCTTCGGGGAGTTCGTCGTACTCGCCCTCAACCTCATCGATGCCGAGCGTTGCGGCGGCAAGGTCAACTGGGGCGCTGGCGGCGGGGGTTCCGAACGGGAGTGGCTGCGGGGCGGGGGCGTCGATTGCTTGCGCCGCCTCGCGCGACGCCCAGGCGAGAAAGATTGGGCACGCGGTAAACGTTGGGGTGAGACAGATGTCGCCCTGTCGCTGCAAATCGATCGGCTCTGCGGGTCGCTTCGCAAAACAGGAGTGCGCTGCACTCGGCTGTGATGACCGTTTTGAAGAGTCAGCGCCCGTCGCAATAAACGGGCAAACGTTGGCGCTCATGACGCCGATCCTACCCCCTCGCGCCAGATCGTCTCCATACGATCGGCCAGAGCTTCGCTCCACGCG
>CAMAXG010000076.1 GCA_945862225.1 Thermoflexus hugenholtzii JAD2
AGCTGCTGCCAAGATCACATGCGTGCGGGATGGTGGCTCTTCGAGTGTTTTGAGGAGTGCGTTCTGCGCATCCTCGTTCATGAGATCTGCGTGTTCAATGAGCGCGATCCGGCGGCCTCCCTCAACGGAGAAAAGCGCGAAGCCGGCGGCAAGGGCGCGGATTTGGTCAATTTTGATCGTATTTGACTCGCCAGTTGGGTTGATCACGACGAGGTCGGTATGGCTCCCCGAAGCGATCAGGCGACACGCTCGGCAGGCGCCACATGGCCCGCCGTCGACTGGCTCGCCACACATGAGCGTGGCAACGGCGTCACGGGCGAGGGTGCCTGCGCCCGCACCACGCGGCCCAACAATCAGCAGGGCGTGCGGTGGTGCGTCGGCGAGCAGCGTGGCGAGATGCGCCGCGGCGGCGTCATGGCCACGAGTTGCGAAGCGTGCAGGGCGACGCGCAGGGTGAGCGGCGTCAGGCGGCGTTGAGACCGCCCGCGCCATCTCGTTAGGCTCCCTTGCTCCCCTTAGCCTTTGGCCGCGTGGTGCTCTTCTTTACGAGAGCGACCTTTGCGGCGGGCTTGGCGGCACCGCGTGCTGCAGGCTTAGCGGCAGCCTTCGCGGCAGGCTTCGCAGCACTCTTCGGTGCGGGTCGGCCACCACGCGAACGACCCTTGCCGCTCACTGGTGCCTCTTTGCCGTTGAATGCCGCCGACTCGCTCGCTGATCGACCGGTCGCCTGCAGTTGGGACTGCAAGAGCGCAGCCACATCTGGTGAGACATCGCTGATGCCATCATCGGCGTCGTTGTAGCTCGCGCTCGAACGAATCGTGTCGTCCTTGTGGGAGCGAGCAACTTCGTCAGCGATTCGCGATGGGCCGGAGCCGAGCTGCTGCCGCGCAGCGCGCACTGGTCCACGACCCGTAGCGGTTCGTCGCTCGGTGGCGAGATATTCTGGAACGCCGCCTGGCGCTCCATCATCGGCGTCGTCGAGCGTCATCGTCTCAATGCCGTCGAGTGAATCGCCACCAACTCCGCCACGACCACGACGTCCGCGGCCACCGCGACGGCGGCGGCGGCGTGGGCCGTCCTCACCGAACGCAGCTGCGCCTTCGTGGTTGTGTGGTGATGGCTCTGCGCCTGCGGCGAGATCATCTGGGCCGAGATCATCAAGGGTGAGTGTCTCAATGGAATCAGCGTCAACCATCGTGTCGCCAACGCGGATTGTCGACGAGCCGCGCACTGGCGTTCCGGTGCGTGGCGCTGCGGTCCGTGCGGTGCGTCCGCCGCGAACCCGTTCGCGCTCAGGCGCTGCGCCAACACGACGTGGTCGTGCTGGTGCTTCGGACTGCTTGTCGGGAACCTCTGTCATGGAGAGGTCCTCTTCACCTTCGGCGGCAACTCGGCGACCACTGCGGGCGCCGGCCTCGACCTTGGCGATATTGGTGATCTCGATGAACTGGTCAGCAACTTCAACGAGGTCGCTGCTGGTGTTTGCGCGGAAGCTCACGACTTCAACGCGCACGCCCATGTCTTGCACCGCGCGAATGGCTGGTGCGAAGTCACCGTCGCCTGAAATCACTACTGCGATGTCGAGCTTTGGTGCGAGACGCACAAGATCAACCACGAGTTCGATGTCAAGGTTCGCCTTGAAGCGACCGTCACCGTACTTGCGAACATCCTTGCTGACAACCTTGTAGTTGTTGCGCGCGAGGAAGTTGTGGAACGCCTTCTGGTTCTCATTGTCTGGGTCAAGACCGGTGTAGGCGTAGGCGCGAACGAGATCGCGGTTTGCCGTAAGGGTCTTGAGGAGCGTGACGTAATCGATGTCTACGCCGGCAGCCTTTGCTGCATAAAAGACGTTTGCGACGTCTACGAAAATTGCGACATTACGTGACATTACTTTGTACCTCTGGTTTCTTTAGTAGATAACGTGGCGTGCGCTGCTACGACGGGGCTGGGCCGGTATCGGCCTCTTGCCCGCGCGTCGGAGCGCACGGCTGCACCTACACACCCTAGCAGGTAGTGGGGCGATGCCCCCTTTTGAGCACGAAATGCGCTTAGCGGTCGTCTCGTGCGTCAACGATTTGGGCAACGCCTGAGATCCAAACTCCCAGTGCGATCAGCGTGATCCACAGCCCAGGTGCGTGGTCGATGCCGAAGACGGAGGAGAGGGGTAGGTCGAAGCCAGTTGCAGTCACCGCAGCTCCAATGAGGGTGGCGATGAAGCCGAGGGAGGCAACGCTCACGAGCCCCACATGAACCGGCCACCAGTCAAACCGAAGCTGCTCACCGAAGGCGTCTGGGGCGATCAGCAAGAAGAGCGTGGCGAGGGCGACAAAGAAGCCGACGGCGCCGTAGGTGTCGAAAGCGTTCCCCACGGTTGCGGGGATGCCAGGGGCGGCGAGCGTCCACCACGCAGGGATCGCGCCGAGCACAACGCCTGCGGCGCCGATCCCGCTCAGGCGGCGGCCGCTGCTGCGTCGGAAGAGGTTCCCCGAGGTCGACTGGATGCGGCCGATCGGCTTCACCCAGTTACTCCTTACCGAGGGTCGCGGTGTACATCGACGGCTTCAGTACGCCCACATAGGGGAGGTTGCGATACTGCTCACCAAAGTCGAGCCCGTAGCCGACGACGAACTTGTCAGGGATCTCAAAGCCCATCCACTCCACGGGGATCTCGACAACCCGACGTGCAGGCTTGCTGAGCAGGGTGACGATCTTCACGGAACGCGGGTTCTTCCCCGCGAGGTAGTTCGTGAGGTAGTTCAGCGTGATGCCCGTATCAATGATGTCTTCCACGATCAGCACGTCGCGACCTTCGATCGTTCCCGAGAGGTCTTTTAGGATGCGCACGGTGCCGCTCGACTCGGTGCTCTTGCCGCCGTCGTACGACGAGACCTCCATGAGGTCGATCTGAACGTTTCCGGGAATCGCGCGCATGAGGTCGGCAACAAAGACGATGGAGCCCTTAAGAACGCTGACCAGAATGAGCGAGTCGTTCCCCGCATAGGCCGCACCGATCTCAGCGCCGAGCTCGCGCACGCGCGCGTCAATCGCCGCCTCGGTGATCAGTACCGACTCAATGTCGTCGTGCGGGTTCTGGCTCGCCGCCATGGTTGCTCCTCCCGACTCGGCGCCCCGGCTGGGGCCTGCCGCTCTGCGGCTGAATCGTAGCATCGCAGCGTGATCAGATACTCTCAGGGGGTATGGCAGAACATGTCGGGCATAGCT
>CAMAXG010000077.1 GCA_945862225.1 Thermoflexus hugenholtzii JAD2
ATGGCCGCCTATGGCACCAAGATCGTTGCGGGCGTCACACCTGGTCGCGGCGGCGAGCTCGGGCTCGACGGCACCGTCCCTGTCTTTGACACGGTGCGCGAAGCGGTCGAGAAGACCGGCGCAAACACCAGCTGCATCTTTGTTCCTGCGGCGGGCGCTGCAGATGCCATCGCCGAAGCGGCCGCGTCTGGAATCAAGACCATCTTCTGCATCACCGAAGGAATCCCCGTCCACGACATGGTCGGTGCACTTGCCGTTGTGCAGCAGCACGGCGCGCGACTGATCGGACCGAACTGCCCAGGAGCAACGACGCCAGGCGTGAACGGCCTCGGTGCAAAGATCGGCATTATCCCCGCCTCCATTCACCTACCTGGTGACGTTGGTGTGGTGAGCCGCTCCGGAACGTTGACCTACGAAGCGGTGCAGTCCATGACCGATGCTGGCATCGGTCAGTCCACCTGCCTCGGCATCGGCGGCGATCCAATCATCGGCACCACCTTCCGCGACGCACTCGAACTCTTCGCCGCGGACCCTGCGACGCGCGCACTCGTGCTCATCGGTGAGATCGGCGGATCGGCTGAAGAGGAGGCGGCCGCATGGGCCGGCGAACATCTCAAGCACCTGCCACGTGTCGCCTTCATCGCTGGGCGCGCAGCGCCTGAGGGTCGTCGCATGGGTCACGCAGGGGCAATCGTCTCTGGCGCTTCGGGCCGAGCGATCGACAAGATCGCCGCACTCGAGGCTGCCGGATTCAAGGTGGCCGCCTCGCCGACCGAACTCCCGCGTCTGCTGATCGAGGCCGGCTACACGAAGCGCTAAGCGCTAGCGAATCCGCAGCTCCCCTGGAGCGCCGAATCCGAGCCTCGTCCACGCAGGACCACCAGGCGCCTCAATCAACTCAATCAGCACCCCGTTGCAGCTCTTCGGGTGCAAGAAGGCGACCGGGCCTTCAACGCCAGCGACCGCCTCAGTGTTGATCAGCTGCACTCCTGCCGCGGCTAGGGCGGTGAGCTCCGCAGCGATGTCGGGAACCTCTAGGCAAAGATGATGGAACCCCTCCCCCTTCGACTGGAGGAATCGCGCCACGCCACTCGTCTCATTTGTTGGCGAGACGAGTTCGATCTTGGAGTCGCCGGCGGTGAGGAAAGCGATGCGCACCTCTTGTGAGGGCACCTCGGCAACCTGTTCAAGCGCCAGCCCGAGGACGCGCGTATGGAAGTCGATCGATGCGTCGATGTCGCGTACGACAGAGGCGACGTGGTGAATGCGGCCGCGCACAGGGAGACTCATAGGACCATCGCCTCGCGGTGCTCACCCCAGACGCTGCGAAGTGCTGCGCTGATCTCGCCAACGGTGCATCCCGCCTTCACCGCGGCCAGGATCGGCGGCATCATGTTCGCGCTCCCCTTCGCCGTCGCGATCACCTCGGCAATGGCGGCGGCTGCGGCAGCGTTATCTCGCGCGGTACGGAACGCCTGCAGTTCGGCGACCTGTTCCCGCTCGCGGGCTGGATCAATGCGGGCAATGGCTGGCGTCTCGACCTCTTCGTCGACGAATCGATTCACGCCCACGATCACGCGCTCGCCACTCTCCACCTCGCGCTGGTAGGCGTACGCCGAATCTTGAATCGCGCGTTGTGGGAAGCCCGCAGCAACAGCGGCGACCATCCCACCGAGGCGGTCCACTTCGGCGATGAGGGCGAGTGCGTCGCGCTCCACCTGATCGGTGAGCGCCTCCACGGCGTAGCTCCCACCAAGCGGATCTACCGTTCCTGCGACACCGGCCTCGTGGGCAAGCACCTGCTGGGTGCGCAGCGCGAGGCGCGCCGAGGCTTCGGTCGGAAGGGCGAGCGCCTCATCTTTGCCGTTGACGTGCAGGCTCTGCGCGCCGCCGAGTACCGCAGCGAGGGCCTGGTACGCGGCGCGAACCACATTGTTGTCAATCGACTGCGCCGTGAGGGTGGAGCCGGCGGTCTGCACATGGAAGCGACAGAGGAGCGACTTCTCGCTCTTTGCGCCGTAGCGATCGCGCATGATGCGCGCCCAGATGCGACGCGCGGCGCGGAACTTCGCCACCTCTTCAAGGATGTCGGTCCACGCGGCGAAGAAGAAGGAGAGGCGCGGCGCGATGGCGTCAACCTCGAGGCCGCGTGCGATCGCTGCGTCGACATAGGCAATCGCGTCGGCAAAGGTGAAGGCAAGCTCTTGCGCGGCGGTCGCTCCCGCCTCACGCATGTGATAGCCCGAGATGCTGATCGTGTTCCACTTCGGCAGCTCGGTGGCGCACCACTCAAAGACGTCGGTGATCAGTCGCAGCGATGGCTCGGGCGGAAAGATATACGTACCACGAGCGATGTACTCCTTGAGGAGATCGTTCTGCGTTGTGCCCGAGAGCTCGGCGCGCGACACACCCTGTCGCTCGGCAACTGCCACGTAGAGCGCCAGCAGGATCGGCGCGGTGGAGTTGATCGTCATGGAGGTTGAGACCTTGTCGAGCGGAATCCCCTGGAAGAGCGTCTCCATGTCGGCGATGGAGTCGATCGCAACGCCGACGCGGCCGACCTCCCCCTCCGCCTCTGGTGCGTCGGAGTCGTAGCCCATCTGGGTTGGCAGGTCGAAGGCGACCGAGAGTCCCGTTTGCCCCTGCTCCAGCAGGTAGCGATAGCGCTCGTTCGATTCGCGCGCCGTCGAGAAGCCGGCGTACTGGCGCATCGTCCAGAGGCGGCCCCGGTACATCGTCTCCTGCACGCCACGCGTGTACGGGAAGGCACCTGGTGCACCGATCTCTGCGGCGGCGTCGCGGGACGGGTTCGGACCGTAGTGCGTCTCGAGGGGTGCGCCTGAGGTGGTGGTGTCGCGCGCGGCGTCGCGCCCCTGCTCCTTACCCACGCTCACCTCCCTCCTGCCCCGTTACGGGCACTTCGCTCCGCACGATTCTCCCACACCCCCTGCGCGGTACGATGCGGCGAAACGGTGGGCCGCAAGGCGCACGAAGCGAAACGAGGAGGCAGCATGCCGAAGGGGAAGCAGCCAGCGGGCGATTCGGGGCTGAGCGGGCAGGAGCCCGACGACTCCATTCTCTCGCTCCTCCCACCGGAGGGCGCTCAGGGTGACCGCTCGGTACGTCAGATCGCCGTCGATCGCGTCACGATCAACGCCAAGCAGCCCCGCCTTGCACTTCCACCACTGGCGATCGACGAGCTCGCCGCCAGCATTCGCGAGCATGGGGTGCTGCAGCCAATCATCGTGCGACCAACCGAGCCAGGCTCCTACGAGATCGTTGCGGGCGAACGACGCTGGCGCGCCGTGCTTTCACTCGGGCTCCCAATGATCCCGGCCATCGTTGAGGCGATGAGCGATGAGATCGCCCTCGAGGTTGCGATCATTGAGAACCTCCAGCGTGAAGACCTCTCGCCACTCGATGAGGCGGCGATCTTCGCGCGAATGACGAGCGAACTCGGCTACAGCATTCGCAAGCTGGCCGAGCGCATCGGCAAAGACAAGGGCTACGTCGAGAATCGCCTGCGCCTGATGCATGCACCGGCCGACATTCGTGCCCTCGTCGCAGAGCGCTCCGATACCATCAGCCACGCCTATGAGTTGATGAAGATCACCGATCAGGCACGACGCAGTGAGCTGGCGGCGCAGGTGATGCGCGGCGAACTCTCGCTCGCCCGCCTTAAGAGCGTGGTGCGCGATGAGCGCCCAGAGCCAGCTCCCGCACCAGAGGCCGTCGCGCCATCAATCTTCCCGTACGCCTCACCAAACGAGCGGCCAATCATTGCAGCGGCCAAGCCAGTAGCGGCGAGTGCATCGGCACCGATCTCGGCACAGGCGGCGGCCATCGCCTCGGCATCAGACGCAGCGTTGACCAACGCCCGCGACAGCCTGGCGAGTTCTATTGACGCGCTTGCCGCGGTGCTGCATGAGATCGATCAGCCGGAGGCGGGGGCGCCGCTCAGCGAAACCGATCGCGCCAACATGGCGAAGTGGCTGCTGATCGCGCGCAATAAGCTCGATAACCTCGCTGCGATCTTGCGCCAGAAGTCGGAGTAACCGACCGGAGCTAGATGTAGACGACCTCTTCGAAGGTCGCTACCAAGAAGGCAACCAATCGCTCACGACTCCCCTTCGGATCAACCGTGCGCAGGCCGGGGACGAGGCACCAGAGGCTGACCGCAGGGAGGAGGAGTCGCCCTTCAGCGTCACGTCCCATCGTTGCGGCTGGGCCGCCACCGAGCGTGTATGCGCCGGCAAGGCCATCCTCGTCGAGGTGTGCGGCATGGGAGAACTCATAGATGGTGGCGACGATCCCCTTGCGCTTCGCCATGTCGCGCAGTGAGCCGGTTGCCCACGCATCGATCTGACTGTCGCTCTGCTCGAGCAACTTCGCGCGGTAGGCCTGAGGGCTCTCGCTGAGTCCGGTTGCAACCATTCGGCCCTCCACTCTTTCGTTAGGTGCTGGCTCCGGCGGTAGGATTCGAACCTACGACATGGCGGTTAACAGGCATGGAGCCCACCGCTCGGAGTGATTTTAACACCCCTTGGAGGGGTGTTTATGAGCACGATAGAGCATCTGAGTCTCTGGGATTCGCCTGAGTCTAATCCTCATTTAAGGACACGAGTAGGACACGCCGTAGGTTCTGCGTCGCATCGTGTAGCTGAAGCGCCGAAGGTGGCGCGGAAGCGGAGGGCGACGATGGCACGCAAGCGAACAGAGGGAGCCGGCACGATCACGCAGCTACCGAGCGGCGGCTACCGCGTGCGGTGGTACGCGATCACGGCGACCGGTGAGCGAAAGCGCAGAGGCGAGACCTTCGCCACTCAGGCCGAAGCGGAGGCGCATCTCGGCGGCTTGCGGCGAGATGGCAGAGAGAACCCTCTCACCGGCACGATCGGCGCGAAGCTAGAGGAGGCGCTTGAGATCGGCACGATCTCGCGGCGCTTGCATCGCTCGATCGACTTTCTGCGCGAAGAGTGCGGCGACCTCTTGAGCACGCCGCTCGATGATGCGGATCGGCTTGAGTCAGCGCTCGGCAAGATCACGGCGCGGCGCGCGAAGGTGCGCAGCGCCGTGAAGCGCCACACGAAACGCGGCGACGAAGCGCCTAGGCTCGCGGTGCTCGCCGAAGGCGTTGCGGCACGCGAGACGGCGACCGGTTGGGAGGTGCAGCGCACCGGCGGCGGTTGGGAGCCGATTCTCTTCCGCACGCACAAGCGCATCGGCGCGGAGCGGCTTGCCGTCGCCATGCCGCGCATCGTCTCAGGGAGCGTGCGTGTAGCGAATCTCCTCGGCGATTCGGATCAGAGCTACGGCTTCCATCGCACACTCGTAGCGCGCGGCATCGTTGCCGAGCTTGCATGCTCGCCGCTTGCGAAGGTGGAGCGAAGAGAGACGGCACGAAAGACGCGGCTTGAGCTCTATCACCTGCTCCGCAAGATTCTCAAAAAGCATGCGGATCTCGTGCCGGAGCCGGTGAAGCCGTACCGCGATGAGGAGGAGAGCCAAGGCAAGGCGTACATCGAGACACGCAAGCGCACGGCGCTAGGGCTCCACCCTGATCTCCCCTATCTGCCAGAGGAGCCGCTTGAGCGGATTCTGCTCGCAGCTCGTGCCATCGGCGCACGCGAAGGATCAACACCGGCGGAGCGTGCGCTCGCACTCATCGCCGCAACAGGGTTGCGATCCGGTGAGGCGCTTGGGCTTCGATGGTTCGACTTCAGCGGCGAGATCCTGCACCTTCGCGGCACGAAGACGAAAGCCGCGCGGCGTGAGGTCTTTCTTGAGCCGCGCATCATGGGAGCGGTGAGCGCCGGCATCGTTGCCGAGCTCGCGCGCTGGCGCGGCGATGCACCGGCAGAGGATCTCTGCTTTAACAGAGACGGCAAGCCGCTCCGCTCAACAGATTTGCGCGCAGCGCTTGCGAAGGTCGCAGCGGAGGGAAACGCGCCACGGCCTGAGTCTCGGCGTGGGCTCTGGGTGCATGGCTTCCGCCATTACTTCGCGCAGCTCGCGCGTAATCGCGGAGCCGGCACGGAGCTCTCCGCGCATCTTGGGCATAGCTCGATCAGCTTCACGGATCAAACCTACGCCGTGCCATCTGGGCGGCTCTTCAGGTAAGAGGGTGCAGGAGCGCGTGGAGTCGCTCCTGCCGCGCCAGAGTGCGCGAGCGCACTTACCGCGCGCGTATCAGAGGAGAGCGCTGCTCTCCGAGGCGCATCCGCCTCGGAGAGATAAATGCAGCGCGTAGCGCTCGTGGGAAAGGATAACCACGAGCGGAAGAGAAGCGCTCTCTGAGGAGCCATCCACCTCAGAGAGCGAAGGTCGCCGGAGAGAGCGCTCGGCGACCAGAGCCATGACTAGGCGAGAATCCCCTTGATGCGGCAGATAGCACCGCCGTAGGGAGCTGCGACGGTGGCGCGAAGCACACCTCTGAGCTGCGTAATGTCTGAAGCGAAGAGCCCAGACGAATCACGCTCAAGCGACACGAGCCCTGTCGAGTTGCCACGAGCTCGCCTAAAGACGGCGTGCACCTGCGAAGCATCGTAGATGTACGCCGATTGGGCTGTGGTCGCCGTGCCTTGCGTCTCGTTCGTTGGCAGCACGCCGGAAACGAAAAGCGGCACGCCGTAGATCGAAGGCGGAAGAGCTGCACCTGCGCCATCCTGCCCACCGCCACTTAGTAGCAGGGGCATGTTTGCGCCGGATGTGAGGCTCTTAAGCTTGAGCATCGCAAGATAGGTGCGTGCGCCCACAACGATCGCAGAGGGCGTACCTCCTGACGCTACTACTGAGCCGATTGCCTCGGCGAAGGGGTCTAGGTTCGACAAGCTTGCGCCGTTCGTACCCATGGAAGCCGTACCGATACCGGAAACATTTTGGAGGCCGGTGATCGCCGGCGCTGTACCTGAGCCGGTAAACGCGGCGAGATCAAACGCCGTAGCGATCGACTTCACGAGTGAGGTCGAGACGCTCTGAAATACTGCCGGATTCGCATCAAACAGAACTTCATTACTTACGGACAAAAGGCTTGCAAACTTCTGCGGCGTTGCGACGGTCGCAGCGATCGTAGGATCGCTCGCGGTGATCGCCGAGCCGGCGGCTAGGTTGTATGTGGTTGTATCGGCTGTGATCGTTGGGATCGTGAGCGATTGCCCAAGACCATCGCCGAGCACAATCTGATTAACACCGCTGCGAAGAAATGTGCTCTCAAGCGTAAGCGTCTCGAGTGCAAAGTTTGCGTAGCTCGTGCCGTCGATCGCCGTGCCGGAGCCGGTGCTAGGTACGAGCGTGCGCAGCTCGTTCGTGAGCCACTTTCCGCCGGCGAGAGCGTCGCTCTTCCGTGTTGCGGTTGCGTAGAGGTCAGCGCGTGCCTGATCAGCGGTCGCCATCGCCGTAGCGGTGCGAACTTCGCTCATCAGACCATCAAAGCGCTGTGCCTCGTCGGCTGTAAAGGCTCGACCTTCCGCCTTAGCGGTTTCGGTGAGGGTGCGCGCCTTTGCCAAAGCGGCGGCGCGTTTCTCGGAGGTGCTGTTCATAGTTTCTCCCTGCCCTGTTTTTGGGCGGCTTTATTGGTTGGCGTTGATTTTGATTTCGGTGGGGTGGTGCTGTCGCACTCCGAGACCTCGGAGGGAGAGCGCCGAGGCGCTTCGTGTCCGTCTTCGTATTTTAATGCATCGGCCTCCGCGTGGAGATCCTTTTCATGGTTTTTCGGTACGCCATACGAGAAAGAGAAAGCCGGTTGCGTCGCCGCTTTCAGCATCAGCCGCGCATAGTTTGCGCAGAGCCGAGAGCAGAAGAGCTGAGGGCGACCGCGTACGCCGATGCGGCGGTCGAAGGATTTATCGCATGCGCTGCTCGCGCAATCTGTGCGCTGTGTGCGTTCACCGGTCATAGAGTCGCTCGCCGATTTGAGTCAATACAATCCGGCGACCATCGCGGAGATAGACGCACTCGTCGCTGGGTTCTGTCTCCTGAGTCTCCTCTAGGAGTCCGACCGGCATGGGGTGTGGCATCATGCGGATACAATCTCTGGCGGCAAGTAGGTCGCCGGAGTGATGGAGGAGTCAATGGCAGAAAAGTTGGTCATCGCTTTTTTCATTGCGCTAGGTGTTGGCATGATCGTAAGCGGTGCATACTGCGCGATTGCCATAAGCCTCGGTCTGTTGCAGGGAGATTCGCTCTTCGGCTTTCCGTTCGACCAAATGTGGATCGTGTTGGGTTGTATGTTCTCGTGGCTTGGGCTCAAGCCATTTTTAGAAGCGTTCAGGGATCGGAGCAAATAGCTCACTGCACGCCGCTCGCGTAGGCGTGTGCGCCGTACGCAGCTAGGCTCTCGCCGATTTGCTCCGCTGCTAGGAGTGCGGAAGGCAGCGTCTCCGGCTTGCGCTCTGCCGTGAGTCGATCATCGCTCTCGCGTCGCCACTCGATAAAGCGCCGGCTTCCGTCGATGAGGCCGGAGGTGAAGACGCGCCCCACCATGCCGCAGCGCTGCTCCGCTTCGGCGATGCTCTTGAGCAGCTCGGAGATCTTAGGGAGCAGGTCTTCTGTCGAGAAGGTAGGCGCGCCGTATTCGAGATCGGACTCGATTACCCAGACGATGCACTCGGCTCCGTTGATGAGCTCGTGCCTTGCGATGATCCTATGAGTCATCGCTCTTCCTTCGGAGAAAGAAAACCGGCGACCCTTAAGGGTTCGCCTGTTTTTTCTTCTTCTCCCTCATAAGAAAAAACGGAGAAAAAACGAGCGGAGAGTTTTTTCTCCTCCTCTTCGGAGAGTGCGTACCAGCGCACCTCCGAGCCCTTACCTGCTCCCTCTTGGGTGATTCGCCCTTCGGCGACCAGAGCGGCAAGGCGCTGCCGCACCTTGGGATCGGATGGGAGGCGCTTGCCGAAGGCATCGCGGAGCTGCTTGAGAGATACACCGGAGGCGTAGCTCTTCACCTGAGCGATGAGATCCTCATCGCTCGCCTCTGTTGCATCGCCGAGCACGAGCGTAGGGCTCCCTGCTCGATCGAAGCGGATCACTAGGGTGCTCTTACCGGCTCCCTCATCTCGTGCCTCTACCTCAAGGCTCCGCCGGTCGCCATCCTTCGAGATGCTCACGAGCGCATCAACGGCCGCAAAGATCGCACTCGTGCCACGCACGCGGCTCGCGCCTTTGCCGTTGCCTTTGTTTTGATGGTGCAGCACGATCACGGAGCGATCCGCTGCGAAGGTGTTTAGCTCATCGAGCACGCTCGACATCTCGGAGCTGCTGTTCTCCTCCTTGCCGTGGAGCCGGCTCAAGGGATCAAGGATCACGAGCGACGGCTCGAGCTCGTAGATCAGCTCGCGGAGGCTTGCCAGACTCTGCGGATCGTCGAGCTTCACACGCTTTCTAAAGAGCAGGTCGAAGCGACCGGCACGCGGTGGGAGCCCTAGATCGGCGGCGATCATGGCGATACGGCGATGCAGGTCAGCGGAGCCGCCCTCCTCTTCGATGAGTAAGACGCGCCCTTCGACTCCTACCTTGCGACCCCAAAGCTCACGAGAGCCGCTAGCGACGGCGAGCGCGAGATGCAGAGCGACGATCGTCTTAGAGGCTTTCGGCTCTGCCGCGATCACGGAGAAGCCGGTCGCAGGGATCACGCCATCGAGAAGCCATCTCATCGGCTCCGGTGGTGTGGCGGCAAGCCACTCCGCTACATCGAGCGGCTTCAGCTTCTCGCTCATCGTGGTTGCCGCTTCGGTGGGATCAGCGGCTTAAACAGATAGAAGCCGTGCTCCTCTTGGAAGCGGAAGAAACGCTCATCGAGCACCTCTCCGCTAAGGGCGGCGCGCTCATCGGCCTCAAGCTGATACTCAGGGAGATCGGCGCGCCCTTCCCCTACCATCGCGGCGCGCCAGAGAGCGCGCTGCGTGTAGGTGGCTTTGGTGTAAGGGATCGCTCGACCGGCGAGCTCGTTGAGCCGAGCCAGAGAGAGCGCGAGCTCTTGCGCGTTCACGCGCTCGCCTCTTTCTCTTTCGCCATCGTGTAGGTGCGATCCTCTTTCACCTTCTCGGCAAGGTACGCATCGAGATCAACGCCGCGCACGCGAATCGCGCCGCGCTCGCCGAGCCGGAGGCTAGGGATCTTCTTTTCCTTAACGAGTTTGTAGGCGTAGGCTTTTGAGATGCCTAGGCACGCTTGCACCTGCACCATCGTGAGCAGCTCTCGCTGATTGTTTTCGGTGGTCATTTGCTTTCCTTTCCTGATGCTTCCCAAGCCTGAGTGGATTTTTCATCTTCTAAAAACATTTGGGCGCTTTGTGCGATTAGGCAGATTCGATCAAGTTTTGCAGCGGTATCAACTGAGAAAGACTTGCGAAGATCGTCGGCTATTTTATAGATCTCATAAAACGAATCCTCTGCTTTTGCAGGGACTCCGTGCCACTCCGTTATCGCTCCTGCTCCGAGAGAAACCTTTTCGCTGTTGCTCATTTTTCTATCCTTTCGCTATGCGCTTTTTGGGAGGTCATTGAGACCATGGATCGCGGAGATCTGCTCAAGGTCTGCCATCGCTTCGCCGGTTGCGAGCTGTAAGGCTTCCGCCGCTTCGCGGAAGATCTCAAGGCGCACCCTGAGCGCGCTGTCGTGCCAGCTAAGGCTTCCGGCGATTCTCGCCGGTGAGAGCGAAACGCCGTAGTCGAGATCCTCAACATCGAAGGGCGCGCAGTGCTTCGGATCGTGGAGCTCGCAGAGCGCCTCTTTGATCGTCTCGGCGAGCCCTTCCCTTAAGAAAGCCATCGCCGCATGCAGCTCGGCCGGTGTTGATTGGCTCTTGATCTCCTTCGCGTATGTGTCTCGTGCCATTTTTTGCCTCTCTCTTTCGCTATTTCTCAGGCATCTCCTGAGTGCTTCCCAAAGGTATGCCGTGCCTCTGTGTGGTTCTGAGGTTCGTGCAGGTAAATGAGGAGTAGAATCACGCCATGCCATTTACGAGCCGCACGAGAGCCCAAGCGAAAGAGATGCTCCGAGAGGGAGGCTCTTCGGATCGCGCCATCGCGCGGCGCTTCGGCGTTGATCCGGCGGCGATCCGCGCCTTGCGCGTTGAGCTCGTAGCCGATGGGGTGAAGGTGGCGCGCCCTAGTCGTGGGAGGCCGCGAAAGGGAGCGCCCTCTCTTGATGCCGCCTATCTCGCAGCGGTTGAGTATGTGCTCAACTTTGAGCGGCAAGGCTTTCCGGAGGCGATGAGTATCGAGATGAGTCTCGCCATGAGCATCTATTCGGATGCACGCGCCTACCCTCACCAGAAGGGCTCTGAAGCCGAGCGCATCGTGGAGGCGACTCGTAAGGCGCACTCCGTCGCCGCGCTTGCGCTGACCTTGCGGATCTTCGGCTATCTCGGCACGGCAGAGGAGCCGCGCGAAGAGATGCACGCCGGCAAGGCTCCGCCAGATTGGCGGATCGGCTACCGGCTTGAGAGCGGCAAGTGGAAGCGCATCGCGTATGAGCCGGCGCTCTGGCGACCGGCATCGTGGGAGTCATGCGGTGCGTTTGTGCGCCATCGACTTTTAGGGATCGAGCCGCCGGCGATCTTCGAGCAGCGCGGCGACTCGTACCGGCTCCGCAAGGGATGGCAGAAGCTGCAAGCGGCGGATGAGAAAGAGAGCGCGAAGGTGGGCGGCATCTTGCGCCGCACCTTGCGCGCGACCCTTCCGCTGCTCAAGCAACACGGACACAATCCGCACAAGATGCGTGCGCTTTTAGCCATGCGCCAAAGCCCACGCAGAGGCGCATAGGAGCCACGCAGAGGCACGCGATGAGCGTGCAGGTATCTCCGCAAGATGCCGAAAGTGGCGCACGAGGCGAAGAGACCCCATAGACAAACCGCGCGCGGTAGGACACGATTAGGACACGCCGAAGATTTGCAGGGGTGTTGATCTTCGGAAAGTGCCTCTTTCTGATCTCAGAAAGTGGCTCCGGCGGTAGGATTCGAACCTACGACATGGCGGTTAACAGCCGCCCGCTCTACCACTGAGCTACGCCGGAATGACCGCGGCCGCTGCCGCGAGCGGAATATTAGCAGGGAGGGCCGTGGCTCCTCCCCGCCGCACGAACCCCCTAGTCGAGGTAGTCGCGCAGCTTGCGGGCGCGCGATGGGTGGCGCAGCTTTCGCAGCGCCTTCGCCTCAATCTGACGGATGCGTTCGCGGGTCACGTTGAACTCCGCCCCGACCTCCTCCAGGGTGCGCTGTCGCCCATCTTCCAGGCCGAAGCGGAGACGCAGCACGCGCTGCTCGCGGAGGCTGAGTGACTCCAGGGTGGCGACGATCTGCTCGGAGAGGAGTTGGCTGTTGGCGGCCTCGTCCGGCTTCTTCGCCGACTTGTCTTCGATGAAGTCGCCGAGGTGGCTGTCCTCCTCTTCGCCGATTGGCGTCTCGAGGGAGACCGGCTCCTGGCTGACCTTGCGCATCTCGCGGACGCGCTCCGCGGTCACCTCTGACTCGGTCACCTTGGTGAGCTCCTTGGCGATCTCATCATCCGTTGCCTCGCGGCCGAGCTCCTGGAAGAGCTGGCGCTGGACACGGGTGAGTCGGTTGAGCTGCTCGTACATATGCACCGGAATGCGGATCGTTCGGGCCTGATCAGCGATCGCTCGCGTGATCGCCTGGCGAATCCACCACGTGGCATACGTCGAGAACTTGAAACCCTTGATGTACTCGAACTTCTCCACGGCGCGGATGAGGCCAATGTTCCCCTCTTGGATCAGGTCCAAGAAGCTCATGCCGCGGCCGATGTACTTCTTGGCGATGGAGACGACGAGGCGCAGGTTCGCCTTGGTCAGCTCCTCACGTCCGCGCCAGCCGAGCTGCACGACGTAGCCCTCGCGTCCGCGGAGCTTGCCGAGCGCTGGATTCTCGGGATCCCAACCCGCCTCGCGGATCCAATCCTTCCCATCCTTGGCAATGTGCTTCCCTTGGACGATCCAAGTCTCGAGTGCTGGCCAGGCGATCTCGTCACGTGCCCAGAGGAAGAGCTTCTGGAGCACACCGTTGTCGCGGCTCTCCATGTCGCCAGTTCCCACTGTCTGGAAGGCGAAGTCAATGATCTCCGCCGTCTTCGCCGCAAGGTTCCGACGGTTCGGTTCGTTGAACGATTTCACGAGGCTCTTCGCAATCATTAGATTTTTCTTGGCGGTCTCACCCGTTACTTCGCGTGAGGCCTTATCGAACCCGGTGACCTTGCACTCATGTACGTGATGCCCCTTAACCCACGCGCCAAGTGCTTCGGCATACGTGGCGTGTGCCTTAGCGGCGAGCGCCGGATCAAGGCGGTACCACTCTTTCTTCTTGCGCGTCTTGAGTTCCGTCTCGTGATAGGTCCACTGATGCAGGTTGTAGACCGCCTTCCATGGCTCGTCGGCCATCTGCTCGCCGAGTTCGATCATCTTTGCGAGGACGACCTCCTCTTCGGCGGTGAGTAGTCCAACGCGACCAATCTCCTTGAGGTACATGCGGACTGGATCGTCGACACCCGTTGACTCCGCAACAGGCTCGGCGACTTCAGGCTTCGGTGTCTCCGGCGCGACCGCATCAACAAGGAGTGCGGCCGCTGCCTCTGGGCTGAGCATCTCAACGCCATCAACCTCAATCTCGGCGAGATCTGCAGCGCCTGGCTCAGCAACGCCATCAAGCTTTGCTGCTGGGCCGGCCGCCGCCTTCCCCTTCGCAACTTTCCCCTGCGGCTTTGCTGGGGCAGCCGTTGCAGCTGGCGCCGCCTTCTCGCCCTTTTGCTTCGCGGCTGGCGCGGACGATGTCGCGAGCGAGGCGGGCTTCTTCCCCTTCGCTGGGGCAGGTTTCGCGGCTGGCTTCGCCTTGGCGAGTGGTTTAGTGCTTGGCTTTGCCGCGGGCTTGGCGGCGCCCTTCGCCACTGGCTTCGCTGGGGTCTTCGCGACGCTCTTCACTGGCGCGGCCTTCTTTGCAATCGGCTTTGCAGCGGCTTTCGGGGCGGCTTTCGGGGCGGCCTTAGAAGTCGCGAGGGATCCGCGCTTTGCGACGGGCTTTGGTGCTGGCTTAACCGCTGGCTTTGCGGCGACCTTCGCCGCTGGCTTCGCAGCGGACTTCGGGACTGGCTTAGCGGCTGGCTTTGGAGCAGCCTTGTTGACGGGCTTTGCAGCGGCTTTCGGGGCGACCTTGGTGGATGCGGCCTTTACTGGCGTCGCCTTCGCGGGCGCCAGCTTCACGGGCGTGCCTGCGGTCACTTTGCTTACCTGCTTCGCCTTCGTCACTTGCTCCCCCCCTTTGCCGCTGTCAGCACTCCCGACGCCAAGAAGCGTCGGTCGAGCGCCTTTCGCTTTTGCCCTAGATCTCGCTCTGCCTCCATAAGGGTCCGAACTCGCGCGGCATCACCTTCGCGCTCCGCCTCGGCAATTTCGCCACGGGACCAGGCCATCGCCTCTTCGAGGCGATCTGCCTCCAGCCGCAGGATGGTCTGATCGATACCGATTCGAATACGCGTGAGCTCAACGGTCGCCCCGAGGCGTACGGAGAGTGCCTGGGCCAGGCGACGCTCTTCGCCCTCAATCGTAACGGGTAGGCGCTCAAGAGCGTCAGCGGTGGTTCCCGCCTCTAGCGCGGCGTCGAGTGCCGCACGTAAGCCAAGCCAGAGGGAACGTGCGAGCCCACTGGTGAAGAGCTGATCGGTGAGGACGTCGCGCACCCGGAGCCGTTCAGCGGGCGCCGCAATGAGGAGTCGGAGCAGCTCGGCCTCGGGCGGCGTTACCCCGGCAAGGATGGAGTCAATATCACCGTCGGCGTCGGCGGCGCGCACACGATCGGCAGAGATGCGGCTCTCTGCGCCGGCCGTCTCGGCGCCACGCTGGATCATCGCTTCGCGAATGGAGTTCTCGTCCACGCCGATGCGCCGCGCGGCGGCAGAGATGTAACCATCGCGAACGATTGGGTCGCGCAGGCTGCGGAGGATTGGCTTGATGCCGTCAATGGCGCGCTTCCGACCGCCAAGGTCCTTCAGGTCGTGGGCCTGGGC